>JANXQZ010000815.1 GCA_025353235.1 Bryobacterales bacterium | reverse complement strand
TCCGAGCGATGCGGCAATGTACAGCCTGCCCTCGGCATCCACAGCCATGCCCTGCGGCCTCCCGATGCCGCGATAATAGATGTCCACTTCGCCCGTCGGCGCAATGCGATGAATACAGTCGTAGCTTGACGTCGTGGGTCCGCTCACATACAGATTTCCGTCCAGACCTAGCGCCAGATGATAAGCCGCGATGGAAGGCTCGAGGGTAGCGAACACATAAATCTGGCGCGTGCGGCTGATCTTAAAGATAGTGCCGCTGCGATCGCCGACGTACATATTCTCGTCCGAATCGAGGCAAATCCCAGTGGCCACCCCCATGCCTTCCACATAGACCGACATGTTGCCGCTGGTGGTCACCTGGTAGATGATCCCGTCATAACGGCTGGACACGTAAAGCATCCCTTCGTTGTCCAGGGCCAGGCCGGTGGCATTCATCACGTCAGTGACAAAAGGCTTGGACGTATAGTTCAGGTCGATTTTGTAAACCGAAACGGGTGTCTTTTGCCCGCGCGATCCGCTGAACGTAACGTACACGTTTCCAAACGAATCAACGGCGGGATTGGCCACGGGATAAAGACTATCGGCGATTTGCACCCCAACGTCACAACTCCAAGTGGGCTTCGATTTATCTCCCGTCTCAACCACCAGATCGCCCGCACCTGCTCCTTCGGGGACACGCACCACTAAGTAAGAATCGGACCCGATCACGATGGGGGCCGAAACGTCGCCGATGGTCACCTGCGGATTGTTCGAGCGCGCGAGGCCCTTTCCGCGGATTTGAAACTCTCCGCCAGGAATAGCCGCTGCAGGAGTTACACCGGTTATGTGAGCCCGCCCGTTGGAGTCTTTGCTTAAAGCCATATTCAGTAAAGATTGAAACATCCCGCCATGAATAATACTAGCGCGCCATAGGCACCCGCTAGCAGGTCGTCCGCGACAATGCCTGTGCCGCCGGGCAGTGCTTCCAGACGGCGGATTGGAAATGGTTTCCAAATGTCGAAGGCGCGGAAGAGTAGAAACCCGAGCAACCAGCTCTTCCAATTAAATCGCGTCGCTCCGGCCAGCGTTACCCATTGGCCAAGCACCTCGTCGACAACCACTAAGCCAGGGTCCTTGCGGCCGCGCGATGTTGCGGCCACACCGGCCGCCCAGATCCCTGGAAATAATAGCAGCGCCGTTGGCAAGAGAAGCCAGACCGGATGAAAATGCCAGAACGATTCCGCCGCAAGTGCGAGTGCTACGGCTGCCGCAGAACCAGCAGTTCCTGGACCCACGGGGCAGAATCCACAGCCAAACCACGTGGCGATTACGTCTGCCAAGCCCGCCCTATTCATCTTCGGATTCATAATGCTCGAACGGGTCCATCGGGGTCGAAATTATGTACTTTTCAGAAGCCCAATTGCCTAAGTCGATCAGCTTGCACCTCTCGCGGCAGAACGGTAAAAATTCCGAGTCTAACGGGACTTCCGTTTTACAAATCGGACACTTCATCGGCTGAGGGGGACAGTTTGCGGACGGGGCGACGCCAAAATCTGGAAGGGATTTATGGCGGGGACGGGCGCATCTCGAAACGGAGCATCAATCAGCTCGCCAACAAGATCGTAGTCGTGAGCTTCGGTAATCCGCATGCGGCGAATGTCGCCAACTTGCGGCGGAACTTCCCCAAAGTCGTTGATGTAACAAACGCCGTCGATCTCGGGTGCCTGCGTGGATAGGCGCGCCTCCCACAAGAGATCGGTTTGCTGGGACGGTCCTTCTACCAGCACGTCCACTTCACGGCCGATCATCTTCCGGTTGCTTGCGAGCGAGATTCTGCGCTGCACAGCCATCAGCTTGCGCTTTCGATTATAAATAGTGCGCGCGTCCACCTTGCCGTCGAGCGCGTAGCTGGCGCTGGTATCTTCGTCGGAATAAGAGA
>JANXQZ010000797.1 GCA_025353235.1 Bryobacterales bacterium | reverse complement strand
GTCTTGTAGTTTCATCATCCGCTCCATTTCGGCGGCTGAGTACTGCTGGGGAGTTTCCACCTCCCCAGCGTCCCGCCGTTTTCTTCAAAGCGGACAGATCACGTGTGAATTAGACCGGACATATCACATACTAGCGACACCTCCGAACCCGCATCTTGACTCGAATACCCCTATGTAGTATTCTGCTTTCATGCTTATGCCCTCCAATTTGTCGTACGCCGCAGCATCGATTTTGCTTTCCATCAGCAATGGTTATCAGTATGGATTCGACATTATGGATTGCACGGGCTTGCCCAGCGGGACGGTATATCCGGCGTTGCGGCGCCTCGAAGATGCGGGCTATTTGAGCTCGGAGTGGGAAGCGGGAGCATCCCCCCAGATAGACCAGCGCCCGGCCCGAAAATATTACGCGGTCACGCATGGGGGAGAGGCCGCTCTCGAAGGCGCGCTTCGACGCTACCCCTTGCTCGATCGCGCGGCCGTTACATTGACTGAGAAGACAAGAAGGTGATTTATGATTCCGCTTTCTTGCCGACTGCTCGTAGGGATCGCTTCGCTGCTCGTTCCAGGACCGAGACGGTCGGAATGGCGTCGCGAATGGCAGGCCGAGTTATGGCACCGCGCAGCCTCCGGCGCATCCACTGCTGAATTATGGCACCACGCCCGAGGAGTCTTCCGGGATGCCGCATGGTTTCTGGAGAGTGAGCGCAAAGAGCACGGGTCCGATCTGTTTCGCAAGCCCTTGCGCATGGAGGCGATTTTTCTATCTTTCGGCATTCTGGCCTGCCTCTATTCGGGCGTTTTTCGGGCTCCCCGCCTTCCGTACCGCGACGCGGGCCGCTTGGTCCTGTTCGAGCGCAACATCGCCTTCGCAGGCTCGATAAATCCGAGCGTCAACCCCCGCCTATTGCCGGTCTGGAGTCAAGGTCCGTCGTTTTCGGAGCTAGCCCCCTACCGCATTTTGCGAGAGCCCGAGTTGACGCTTCACGTTGGGCCGACTTTCTTTGACGTCCTGGGTGCAAAGCCTCTCATGGGCCGTACTTTTCGTGCCACCGATCCCAGCGATGCCGCCGTGATTCCTTTTGATGTTTGGCGAACTAATCTGCATTCGGACCCGCATGCGATTGGTCGACCAGTCGCGATTGGGACCCGCGTCTATACGGTAATCGGGATCATGCCCTCGGACTTTTGGTTCCGGACAAAGGACGTGCGCGTCTTTGCCCCTCTCGGTCGCTGGATTCATGCGGGCAGCATTGTGGCGCGGCTGAAGCCTGGAGTTAAGATCGCAGCAGCCCGAAAAGATATCCGGCTGTTAGCCCGCAAAGTGGAGACGCGCTGGATCAGCGACGGCTATG
>JANXQZ010000787.1 GCA_025353235.1 Bryobacterales bacterium | reverse complement strand
CGAGGATATCTTCTCGATCCAAGGTCGCGGCACGGTGGTGACGGGCCGCATCGAGCGCGGGATCTGCAAGGTTGGCGAGGAAATGGAGATTGTCGGTTTCCGCGACACGCGCAAGACGGTGGTGACCGGCGTCGAAATGTTCAAGAAGCTGCTCGACGAAGGCCGAGCCGGCGACAACGTTGGACTGCTGCTGCGCGGCATTGAAAAGAACGACGTGGAGCGCGGGCAGGTGATCGCGAAGCCGGGATCGATCAAAGGGTACAAGAAGTTCAAGGGCGAAGTGTACGTGCTGAGCAAGGAAGAAGGCGGTCGGCATACGCCGTTTTTCAAGGGCTACCGTCCGCAGTTCTACTTCCGCACCACGGATGTGACCGGGGTGGCGCAGTTGCCGGAAGGGATGGAAATGGTGATGCCTGGCGACAACGTGCAGATGGAAGTGGAGTTGATCACGCCGGTGGCGATGGAAAAAGGCCTGCGGTTCGCGATTCGCGAAGGCGGACGCACTGTGGGCGCGGGCACGGTTTCGGAAATTTTGGGCTAAAAGTTCGGGTTAAAGGAAAAGTATGGCGCGCGAAATCATAACGTTCCAGTGCACTGAGTGCAAGAACAAGAACTACACCAACACCAAGAACAAGAAGCTCACGACGGCGAGGCTCGAATTTAAGAAATTCTGCCCCTTCTGCCGTGTGCACAAACCGCATAAGGAAATTAAGTAGGCTGGTTTAGAGTATGATGGAAAAGGGCCTGAGACTGTGTCAGGCTCTATCCTCATTTGCAGGGGCATAGGCTAACGGTAAACCAGCGGTCTCCAAAACCGCCTTTGGGGGTTCGAATCCCTCTGCCCCTGCCAACAACCGAGAGAATTCATGGCGATCGTACAAGCAGAAAACGAAAATTCGGGCAGTTTCATTCAACGGGCCTCTGGCTGGCCGGTGCGGGTGAAAGATTATTATGAAGACCTGCAGCTCGAAATGCGGCGTGTCAGTTGGCCAAGCTGGAAGCAGGTCCGGGCCACAACAACGGTTGTGATTGTGGCAGTTTTTGCTTTTGCCGCTTACTTCGCTCTGGTTGACGAGATTGTTGGAACGGCGATCAACAAACTCTTTAACTCGCTGACGCGCTAGGAAAGGGTCTATGGACGAAGAAATAATGCCCCTGACCGACCAGGAAGTCGAGGTCGAAGAGAAGTTGCCGGAAGAGCGAGAGCCTGAAACCGCTGAACCTGTAGAAGAGCACGTAGCGGAAGATCTTGCGGAACCTGCTGCCGAACCTGTTGTTGAGCCCGCACTTCCAGAATCGACGAAGCACTGGTTTATTATCCACACCTACTCAGGCTTCGAACAGAAGGTATCCGATTCCCTCAAAAGCCGCGCTCAGGCGTTTGGATTCTCCGACAGCATCGGCCAGATTCTGATCCCGACTGAAGAAGTAGTTGAACTCAGGAACGGCAAGAAAGTCACCAGCAAACGAATGTTGTACCCCGGCTACGTGCTAGTCGAGATGGACATGAACGACCAACTCTGGCACGAAGTAAAGAACACTCCCCGAGTGACTGGCTTTGTCGGAGGCGGCAACAATCCCGTGCCTCTGACCGCCGACGAGGTCAATCAGATTTTATACCGGCAGGCCACCGCCGCCGAGCGTCCCCGTCCGAAACTTACGTTCGAGAAAAACGAAACCGTCCGCATCAATGACGGACCTTTTGCAAACTTTTCGGGCAAGGTGGACGATGTCAACACCGAGCGGAATACGCTCCGCGTGCTAGTCACGATTTTCGGCCGCGCAACGCCGGTCGAGTTGGATTTCTTACAGGTAGAGAAAATTTAAAATGGCAAAGAAAGTTACTGGATCGGTAAAGCTGCAGATTCCCGCCGGAAAGGCGACTCCGGCACCTCCGGTTGGCACGGCCCTCGGGCCCCAGGGCGTCAACATCATGGAGTTCTGCAAAGCGTTTAACGCCAAGACCTCCGCGAAGGATCAGGAAGGGCTGATCATCCCCGTGGTGATCACGATCTTCTCGGATCGCTCGTTCACTTTTATCACCAAGACCCCGCCCGTACCGATCTTGATTAAGCGGGCCGTCGGCATCGCCAAGGGCTCGGCTGAACCGAACAAGGCCAAAGTCGGCGTTATCACGGAAAAGCAGATCGAAGAGATTGCCAAGCTGAAAATGCCCGATCTCAATTGCTTCGACGTCGAAGCCGCCATGCGCAGCGTCAGAGGGACCGCCCGCAGCATGGGCGTGGACGTCAGCGCCTAAATACGAGTCGAGCTTTCTTGTCGTATCTCGTCCGTCGGCGGCATCTAAGAACAGGCCGATGGAGGAATATGCAGACGCTCAGCCCGCCCGCCTTACTACAGCAAGCTTTACAGTCCGCACGCAGGCAAACCGACCAGCTGTTCGCCTTGCTCGATCCGAAATTTTTGTTCGAACGCCCGGTGGCGGAGCGCCACCGCCTGGTATTTTACCTGGGTCACTTGGAGACGTTTGACTGGAACCTGATCCGTC
>JANXQZ010000775.1 GCA_025353235.1 Bryobacterales bacterium | reverse complement strand
TTAGGTGGACAGACTCTACCCTCTCAGCAAACGCTGACTCTGGCTGGATTGGGCGCCAGCACTTACTTCGCCGCACTCTCGGGCGGGAGTTGGGCAACCATGAGCAGCGCCAGCGGCACTCTGCCCGCAGCTCTGACCATTCAGGTGAACCCGGCGGGCCTGCCTGCGGGAGAATACACCGTACTGCTTACGCTCACGACTCCCGGCATCGGCACCGGACCGGTTGTGGTTCCTCTGCGCTTGAGCGTGCAGGCGCAATCGATCTTAACCGTTCAGCCTGGATCTGTTCAACTAAGCGCCGAAACCGGAAGCGCATCCAGCCCGGTAACGATCCAAGTGGGCAGCAGCGCCGGTCGGGCTTTGTCCTACACGGCTTCCACCAGCGCTCCCTGGATTAGTCTGTCGCAGACAACCGGCACCACAACCCAGCAACTGACGATCAAAGCAAACGCGTCTTCGTTAGCGGCTGGCACGTACTCGGCAACGGTTAATATCGTTGAAGCCGGTGGCACGGGCGCGCAAATAACGGTGACCCTCACGGTAATCGATAAGCCTCAGCTAGTCACTGTCGGCGGACCGCTCGTGTTCCAAGCAGTTGCGGGCAGCAGCGGCCTTTCCGATCCGCAACTGCTCTACGTCACATCGAAGAATCGGCAGGTGGCGTTCGCCGCGTCAGCCACCACGATGAACGGCGGAAATTGGATCGACATAGCCGTCTCGGGTGGCCTCACGCAGACTCCGGCCAATATAATGATTCGAGTCCGGCCGGATGGCCTGGCGCCGGGTCATTACGTAGGAAGCGTGGTGCTCACTTCGAAGGACCTTCCGCTGCCAATGTTGGTGCCCGTGACCCTGGATGTCTTGCCGGGTTCGCCGGTGCTCACCAGCGCCGGTATCGTGAACGCCGCGAGTATGGTGAACGGAGCAGTCTCTCCCAATGAGATCGTGACCGTGTTCGGCTCCAACCTAACTTGCGGGTCTAACCCAGTGCAAGTGATGCTGGATGGGCAACCGGTTCCCATCCTGGCCGGGAACGCAACTCAGTTGAGCGTGCTAGTCCCGGCTTCCATCGCCAACGACGCTAGCGTAGGTATCAAGATGGCTTGCGGCGCAAGCGTAACACCTGAATTGCAGATGACGATTCAGTCGGTAATGCCGGCCATTTTCACTCAAACGCAGACGGGAATCGGAGCCGGAGCGATCCTGAATCAGGACCGTCAGCTTAATCAGGCGAGTTTGGCAGCCGCGCCGCAAAGCGTGGTGATGCTCTTCGTAACTGGATTCGGAACGCTGAATTCTCCGAGCGCGGACGGCTTATCCCGTCTCTCGCAAACAGTCACAGCCATGGTGGGCGGGCTTCCCGCAGATGTGATCTACTCCGGCGAGGCCCCTGGCTTAACCCCCGGGCTGCAACAAATCAACGTATCGATTCCCGGTGGGCTGCAATCGGGCCCGATCTCGATTCAGTTGACAATCGGCGGCCGCGTAACCCAGGACGGGGTGACCGTCTTCCTGCAATAGTCGATCAGCTTCGAAACGAAAAGTGCTTGTGTCCGAAAAAGCCAAAGATTATCGTGATCACACTTAACAA
>JANXQZ010000758.1 GCA_025353235.1 Bryobacterales bacterium | reverse complement strand
CGTGGTCCTCTATACTAAAGGTGCCTCCGCGCCCATGTCTCCCGGCGAGATCAAGCGCTTTATCGACCGCTTTGGCTTAACCTCCCTCGTCGATGTCGAAGGCAAAGCTTACCTGGACGCAGGCCTAAAGTACCTCAAGCTCTCCGATTCGGAACTCCTGCAACGCATCGAACGGGATCCGAAGCTGCTCCGTCTCCCGCTGATTCGCTCTTCAAACCGGCTCAGCATCGGTCAGGATGAAGAGTCCTGGCAGGCGATGCTTGCTAGCTCTTGATTACCCGAGAAATCCTAAATTAGAACTCCCGAAATGCCCGATATTCGGGAAAATCGCACTCAGATTCCCCGCTCCCACTCCAAACCAATTCGCCAACGTAGCACCGTACTGGTCCACTGACGTTGTTGGGATCAAAGCGCCCCTTCCGGTTGCATCCAACTGTCCGCCCAACGCAAGCAAGGGAAAGGAACCGTAGAGATCGCCGCCCTTCACAGCCCCGCCGAGAACAAAATGGTGACTGCCCCAGGCGTGGTCGGTTCCGCCGCTCGAGTTTGGCATCAGTGTCCGTCCAAATTCGGACGTGGTGAACGTAGTCACCTGCTGATCCGCGCCCAGTTCCTGCGTGGCTAGATAGAAAGCGTTCGCCGCTTGGCTGAGCTGCTGCAACAGAGAATCCTGAATCGCCAACTGGCCGCCATGCGTATCGAAGCCGCCCAGTTGGCAGAAGAAAATCTGCCGATTTAGCCCCAGTTGCGCTTGGACGCCGATGATGCGCGCCACCATTTGCAACTGAGCCGCGAGCGGATTGGCGGCTGGAAATTGCGTATTCAGGGCCGGCGCGGAGGCCAGCAGGCCATTCAGCACAGTCGCATAATTCTGACCGCGCGTTACAATTCCATTCGCCGCCTGCACGAGCTTGAGCCCATTGTCGAAGCTCAGCAATTGCTGCATTCCCTGCTGACGAGCCACGTTCGACCCGATTCCAGAGAGCGTGATCGCTCCGGTTGGGGGCACGGTAGTCGGCAAAGTTTGCGCGCCCGTGCAGAACAGGCCGCAACCGCCCGTAGAGACGATGGCCGGAAACTGCGCTCCTGCATTTTGAGTTTGCAGCGCGTCGGCAATTCGTCCACCCCAGCCCGAACTGCTGAGCCCGGTTGGAATCGACGTCTGCCAAGCGGTAGTCTGGTCCGAATGCGAAAACAGATTG
>JANXQZ010000751.1 GCA_025353235.1 Bryobacterales bacterium | reverse complement strand
CTCCAGACTTGGCCTTACCAGGGCAAGCCGGAGAGCCCGCAGCATGGCTTCCTGTGCGGCGTCCTCAGCGAGATCGAGACGGGCCGGACCCAGCAGGCGAGCCAAATGTGCCACTATGCGGCCCGACTGATGACGAAACAGATGCTCGATCGGAAGATCGAGTTCAGGCTGTTTGGGCGTTTGCAGTTCCCCAAATTTGCCTGATTTCCATGTTCCCGCCGAACTCGGAGTGCGGGTGATTCAGTGCATGGGCCACCGCCTCATCATAGCTTTCGGCTTCGATGGAATAGTATCCGCCCAACACTTCTTTCGTCTCGCTATAAGGTCCGTCGGCAGCTCGCGGCTGACCGCCTTCCGAGCGGATCACGCGACCTGCATCCGGGGCGAGTCGGTTGGAAGCCACTACGAACGGCTTCTTGGACCATGCCATGTACTTTTCCATGGCTTTCTGCATTTCGTCGGGACTTAGTTTCCGCAAGTTGGCGGAGTTGTCGTAGAGCAACAGCATATATTGGGGCATCGTTTTCTCCTGATTACTAGATTGTGCGGGTTTTAGTTGCCGCACCTAAGTAACGAATGGTAGGCTGGCAAATCGACACTGGAAGGAAAATTTAATTCGCGAAGATTTCGTCTAACGGATACTCGCGCGTCCCAATCTGAATCGAGTCACCGGAATGGAGAAGCGTAACGCGGTCCCGCTGGAAGATTTCAATCGTTGATTTTTTAGAATCGACGACCCAGAATTCTATACAGCCGCTCGCTAGGCAGAGTTCCCGCTTCTCGATAATTTCGGCGGCGGTGTTTGCAGGCGAGAAGACTTCTGCCACTATGTCCGGTGACCCATGACGACGCTGAATTTCTTTATGACGGTGCTTCGGGTAACTCAGAAATACGGCTTTTCCATCTTGCAACTCAAGCGACCTCCTATCGGGTCAGCCAGCTTCCGAAACTCATCAACCATCATCAATTGTACTGTCCCTGAAACGGAAAGCGGCGACCCCAAGGGATCGCCGCTGCCCAGCACCAACAGATGTAAAGAACCTTAGGCCGTTCGTCTGACGATCGCGTGATAGACAACAAGAACCAGTATGGCCCCAATCGCAGCCACGAAGATGCTATAGATGTTGACTCCACTCACCGGGCTGGCGCCGAAAGTGGAAAAGAGCCAACCGCCGACCACCGCGCCAACTATTCCGAGCACGATGTCCATGAAAACGCCTTCTCCGGTATGGTTCACCACCTTGCTACCGATGAACCCCGCAATCAAACCCAGAATGATCCAAGCTAAAATCGACATTGTGTTTCCCTCCGGGCAAAAACTAAGCACTTCATACGCCAAAACGTAAGTGCAAAGAAATACTAGATCTGCGGGTTATAAACAGTAATCCAGCAAGGAAGATTTTGCACTACGCTGGATCGGCGGGATGGGCAACAAATCTGTAACCTACCCCGCGCAGCGTGATCAAATGCCGGGGGCGAGTAGGGTCTTGCTCGATATAGCGCCGCAGGCGCACAATAAAATTGTCGATGGGGCGCGTGTCGGTGTCTTCGTGCACACCCCAGACCTCTTCCAGCATTTTCTTCCGAGCCACGGCCTTTCCCTCGTGCTGGATGAGATAGCGCAAGAGATTCGCCTCCATAAGCGTCAGTGGAAAAGTCCGCTCTCTCACTCGGAGCTCTAGAAGTTCGAAGTTAACCGACTTATCGCCAAACGAAAATGAGTCTTTAGGCTCGGGTGGAGCTGCACGACCTGGGATCGATCTCAGCCACTCGCGCCGTCTCAATAAACTCCGAATGCGCGCGAGCAGGATGGCGAGCTCGAACGGCTTAGTGAGATAGTCGTCGGCACCGGCTGCAAAGCCCTTGATCACGTCGTCGGGATGTCCTCGCGCAGTCAGCATCAGCGTTGGGATGAATTGTCCGGCTTGGCGCAGCTCAGACATAACCGCAAATCCATCTTTACCGGGCAGCATGACATCCAGCACAACTACGTCGAACGGCGGCGCGTCCAAGGTTAGCAGGTCTAGCGCAGCTTCTCCGGTCTCCACCACTCTGACCTGATATCCCTCCGCTTCCATGTTAAAGCGGAGACCTTCGGCAAGGTGCGTTTCATCCTCTACTACCAGCACTCGACTCATTTAGCGATTGGCAGTTGCAGCACGAATGTGCTTCCTTGGCCGGGGCCCGCGCTTTCCGCCCATGCCCGTCCGCCATGGCGCTTCGCCACAGAGCGCACGATATACAAGCCTAGGCCGGTTCCTTTCACGCGAGTGGCGAGAGGTCCGGGGACACGATAGAAGCGCTTGAAGATCTGCTTAAGTTCCACTTGAGGGATGCCCACCCCTTGATCTGTCACCCTCACGGCGACGTACTTAGCGTCTACCTTAGCCGTCTCCACCGTAACGTCAACAGGCGTTCCGGAGTACTTGACGGCGTTTTCGATCAGATTCGAAACGGCGGCGCGAACCTCGTCGGGGTCGCCCATGATGGTAAGCGGCGGCCCTGGCTGATACCTTAGCGACTCTTCCGCAACATGGTGCAGCGTTCGCGCACGACCGAGACATTCCAAGACAACGGCGTCCAGATCGATGCGCGCTAGATTCAGCTTGCGGCTGGAAGCTCCCATTCGACCGGTTCGAAGCACCTGTTCGATGGTGCCCAGCAAACGGTCGCTATCCTCGAGCATGATGCGGTAGAACTCTTGACGTTTGGCTTCATCCACCTCGCGAGTTTGGAGAGTTTGCAGGTAGAGGCGAATGGATGCGACGGGCGTTTTCAACTCGTGGGTGACGGCGTTGATGAAGGAGTCATGTTGCTCGTTGCGCCGGATCTCGCGGACGAGGAAGATTGTATTGATGACTACGCCGGCGATGATCATCGAGAGCAG
>JANXQZ010000731.1 GCA_025353235.1 Bryobacterales bacterium | reverse complement strand
CGCCCGGCCCATTTTGGCGTAAGCGGGCTGCATAGAGGCAGGCTGATACACGCGAGCGGCGCTGCACCAGTCGTACTTCAAGTAGTCGATTCCCCAGTCCGCGTAAGTCTTGGCGTCCTGTTCTTCGTGCTGGAAGCTGCCCTCGAAACCCGCGCAGGTCTTCGGACCGGGCGAGGAGTAGATGCCCAGCTTTAAGCCCTTGCCATGCACATAGTCCGCTAAGGCCTTCATGTCGGGAAACTTATCGTTGGCCTGAATATTGCCCTCGGCGTCCCGCGCGGCTTCCCAGGTATCGTCGATATTCACGTAGACATAACCTGCAGCGCGCATCCCGTTCCGAACCATGGCGTCAGCAATCTCGCGCACCACTTGGTCAGTCACTTTGCCCTGGAACTTATTCCAACTGTTCCAGCCCATGGGCGGCGTTTTCGCCAGACCATTGGCGGGGAGCGACTCGGCCGGAGGCAGTAGGATCCGACGCGGAGTCGGCGGCATTGGCTTCGGTTGTTCAGACGAGATCCGTCGCGCTAGCACTTCACGGCCAGACCCTCCTCCGAAATCCGGCATGGTGACCGCGATTCCTTCCGGCGTAAGTCGGCCTTTGTAGGAAATTTTTCTCTCATCCACTCCCTGGTAGCGCATGACATCGAACGAAAAATCGTTGCCGTTCAGTTGTCCATTGCTAATCGGATCGTCGCTTTGCCGGGCTGACACATAACCTTTGAGAGATGAGCCTTGGACGGAAAAGGCGAAAGTTGTATCGCGCTTATCGCCGTTCGGAGTTGTGATGGATGCGAGCCATGTCCCCGTGAGCCCGCCACCCGATTGTCGGCTGAATCCGTCCCAATGCGGGTCGCCTTGCGCTCGGTAGTTGAGCGGCAGCTTAGTCCACGTTTCGCGGGTTAAACCGTTAAGGTCGAAGACAACTCTTCCGTTGCGGACCGTCAATTCACACTCCAGCCTTTGAGTGCCTTCCAGCTTCGCGCCATACATATCTACGAATCCGAATTTGCCTTTTTCCGCGCGCAGAACGGCTATGTCAGCCGGTGAGCCAGCGGACAAGTTGCCAAGCTCCGGATGGCCAATCTCCTTGGCCGGATTCCAAGTGGATCGAAGGATTACGGAATCGAGCGGAAGGCCCAGAGCCAGCATCTTGTCCATCACATTGAGCATGTCCTTCATGCCGGCGTTCATGCTGCCTGCGTGCAGATCCGTCGAAATCGAATCTGGAATAAATCCGGCCTTCACGAGCGGTGCAGCCACGCGCCACAGAAAGCTCCCTCCACCGTGGCCGACATCGAAGATAATGCCCCGCTTGCGCCCTTCCAAAAGCGCTTGGCTCGGACCGCCGGTCTCGTCCTGCTCGCCGCGCAGACCCGAGTACATGTGCGTATAAATGTCTCCAGCGCGCAGAACCTTGGTGAGCAAGTCATACAGCGGGCGCTCGGGCCGGTTGGCTCCGTAGTCGATCATTACGGGAATGCCCGCAGCCTTGCCAGCCGCCACCGCTTGTTCATAGGGCTTCCATTCGGGGCCTGCGAAATGGGCGCTCTTCACGCCCACGATAATGCCTTTGTACTTGAGGGCCATTTCAGACGTGGGTTTCGCATCCATGTCATTGAGGTCTTGCTCATACTTGCCGCCCCGCATGCCGTTGCCGACGATGTTTAAGAATGCCAGCACGCGCGTCCTGGAACGGTCGATGATTCGATCTTTGAAGTCCTCGAAGTTGCGCCAGCCGGAACTGCCTGCATCGGCCACGGTGGTCACGCCCACGCGGAACGTGAAGCCGTCGGGCGGGATGCTGAGATCGCCAGCGTAGGAGCCGCGCTCGCCAGTTTCGGTGTAGACGTGCGCGTGAATGTCGATGAGGCCGGGAGTGACATACATGCCGACCGCGTTCACGGTTTTGAGGGCGCGCGCCGGATCGATATTAGCGTCAATTAGCGCAATTTTGCCGTTTGCAACGGCTACATCCCGTAGCGCGCTGATATTGTTCTTCCCGTCAACAACGTGACCTCCCTTGAGCAGAAGGTCGAATTCGGGCTGCGCCGCAAGGCAAAAGGGAAGGAACAATAGCACAAGCGATTTCATGGAGGTCGTGGGTCTACTTTATCAAACTAGCGAAGCGAGGTCTTCAAAGACTTTCTTGACATACCTTGGTATATAAGGTATGATGTTCACATGACATCCACTCCGACAAAAATCGCCGATGCCGTCTGGATCGCGCTGGCCAGCCTTCACCAGCGCCAGGAATATCGCGAATCTTTCACAACCGCCGAGGTTCGTGCGGAGGTTCTACGGCTTAAGCCGGATATTAAGCCTCAGACACTTGCCGCTCATATCAGTTCTCATTTGGTTGCGAATGCAAAACCCGATGGGGGCCATTACCGCATGTTGATGCGGCTCGATGACAACCTTAGGCGCCTCTATCGTCCCGATGATCGCTCACACCCCGAGCGCCACGGAAAAACAAAGCCTAAACGGGATGAGATTCCCACCGAGTATTGGGACCTCTTGGATTGGTACGAGGAGAAATATTGCCGCCGTACCCCCACGCTAGCGCCCGATTTCGCCGCGCAGATGTGGGGACTTGGCCGAGAGATCTGGGCCGATACGGACGCGGACTCCTATGTTGAATCTTTGCGTTCTGGCTGGTAATTGATCATGGCGCTCATCTTTTGGGACACGAATCTCTTTATCTACCTATTCGAGAAGAATCTCGATTGGGGCACGGCAGTGCTAGAGCTGTATCGCCGGATGAGGGAGCGCGGCGATGAGCTGCTTACGAGCACGCTGACCGTCGGTGAGGTTTTGACGAGGCCTCTGGCGATCGGGAACGCGGATCTAGTGAACCGCTACCGCTCCCTTTTCCAAAGCGACGCTGTTCGTGTAGTAGATTTCGACATGCTTTCAGGCGAGCTGTACGCACAGATCCGCCGTGACAAAAGCATCCGCCCTTCTGACGCTATTCAATTGGCTTGCGCGGCGCGTTTCAAGGCTGAT
>JANXQZ010000717.1 GCA_025353235.1 Bryobacterales bacterium | reverse complement strand
AGCGCTCTCGGGAGCAGTGTATCTGGCGCTCGCGTGGCACCAGCTATATATCAGGCACTTCGTTTACTCCAGTCATAAAATACTGGTTTACTCATTTTATCTCGTGCCAATGTGCGCAGCGAGCGGCCTCGCTTATTTGCTAGCGAAGCCGGTAACAAGCGTTTTAGGAGCAGTCGGCAGAGCGCAAGCTGCCATGTGGATCTGTTTCGTCGGCTTGGTGTTCTACCAGTTCACGGCGGACGACTATGTGCGCAACTCCTACCCGGCCGACCCCCGCCTGATAGCTCCCGCAGAGCAGCTTGCTTCTCTTCAGGATCTTAAGGTACTCGAGCATCTCGTCAAACCGGGGCAAACGACGCTGATCGCATGCCCGCGCGATGCATATGACCGCTGGATTCCCTACTTCTTTCGCCGGCCTGTGGGCGATCTGTATAAAAGCGTTTATTACGCGTCTCTCGCCGGAGAGAAAGTAACGAGCCCCGAGAAATACGATTACTATCTCACCCTCCGCCCGATTACATCCTGGAAAGATCCTTCTGCCGTTCTGTTCGAAAACAGGCTATTCAGTTTTTCCAAGGCGCAGACTAGCCTGGTGGTTACGAACGATGGCTGGCACGACGTGGAATACGCCGAGGGGCGCCCTTTCCAATGGATGGCCAAGAAAGCTCATGTCTTGCTCCTGACTCCGGATCCCGATACCGTCTCCTTTGAGGCTGAAGTCACCGTGCCTGACGGCAAGGCGGAACACCTCCATCTATCTCTGAATGGCAAAGCTGCGGGAGACTACCTGCTAACTGGCGTGAGCTCGAAATTTTCGACTGCCGAGTTTACAGTTCCTGCGGGCGCTAGCGACCTGGTGTTGGAAACCGACGAAGCCTCCCGGACATACGGAAGTGACCCGCGCCAGCTTAATCTGCAATTTCATTATTTGCGCATCCAGAGCCTTGCTCCTTTGAAGCTAAACTTACTCGACCCGACAGAGGTTCACTATGTGGAGAGACTCACTGAGGATCGCTGGGTAACGGATAGAGGTGCGGAGGCCCGCTTCCCTAGCGTGGGCGCCCGTGAGGCAGTCTTAGACATCGGGGGCGAAGCGCTCACGGCTACCGCGCCGGGACAAATCAGCGTTCAAGCCAACGAAGGCAAGTGGATAACTCAGTTTGTCGATAGCCCAGGCGCATTCACTCGGACCTTCCTTTTGCCTATACAAGATGACCGAGAGAGCGTGCGTATCAGCATGCGGCCCGGCCGAAGCGCAAAGCCCGTCAGCTTGGGAGTGAACACCGACACGCGCGACTTGGCATTTCGCCTGACTTCCCTGAGACTCCGCAAGTAGCACGGGAAGAGCTAATAGCCGGAGTGAGTGGTCCCAATTGAGACCCTTGATGGCTATTCGTCCCGGAGTACTTCCATGGGCTCCACTCGCGCGGCGCGGATGGCAGGCAAGAGAGAAGATAAGACTGCCACGAATAACACGAGACACGCAACCGAGAACAAGGTTTCGGCATCCGACGTGGACACGCCATACAGCATTCCCGAAAGCGCTCTCGCAAAGCCAACCGCTAAACCTAAACCTGCAAGGCAGCCGATGAAGGATATCGCGAACCCTTTCAACAGAAACGCTGTAACGATCTGCCCTCGCGAAGCGCCCAGCGCGAGACGCAATCCCACTTCGCGCCTACGCACAGCGACAAAGTAGCTCAGAGTTCCGTACAGTCCTATGCATGCCAGCGAGACAGCCGTCAGTGCGAACAAAGTCAACAGAATGGAACGGAGGCGATTCTCGGCGAAAATATCCGAGAGATGTTGTTGCAGCGGTGAGATGTCGAACACGGATCGAGCTGGCTGGCTCTGATGGATTTGACGGCGCAGCGTTTCGGCCATGGCCATCGGTTCGCCTTGCGTCCGTATCAGGAAATATGGACTGGGACCGGGGGCGCTTCCGCACCAATAGGCCGTGGGAGCAGGCTCGCGGTTCAAACCTTGCTCTCGAGCATCCGCAACAACACCGCGGATTTCAAAGGGTGGAAGGGATGAATTTAAAGCCAGCTTAAGATGCCTTCCTAGTGCCGGTGATCCGCTGAGATAACTGTGGACAAAACTGCGGTTGACTACCATCCCCGGTTTTAGAGATTCGAAGCAGCCCTCGCCTGCCAGCACCGGGATTTTCATAGTTTCGAAATAGCCGTTCGAAACGAATCTGCTGTCCGCGACGATCTTGCCTTCCGTTTCGACGCGTCCTTCCACAAGCGTTAGTTCCGCGCGGGAGTCGCTCAGGATTCCTGGCAAAGTCCCCGAGGTTGCCGCCGCGCGAACTCCCGGCACGCTGCGCAATTCATCGAGCGTTCGATTAATTCGTTGTGTAAGCTTCTTATAGTCGGTTGTTTCGCCCCAGTTGCCGCTGATGCGCAAAGTGAGTACCCGGCTTGAGTCGAAGCCAGGCGAGACACGGCCGAGTTCCTCGAAACTGCGCAGCATCAGGCCAGCCCCGACCAAGAGAACCACGGAGAGCGTCACCTGTATTCCGACCAGCAGCCATTGCAAGGGGTTCCGCGTCGACACTTGGGCGCGGCTGGAGTGTGCGAGGTCGCCCGCAATGCTCCGGCGAGTACCGCGAATGGCGGGAAATAAGCCGCACAAGAGAGTAGCGACCACCGCACAGGCCAGAGTGTAAATCACAATTCGCCAATCGAGCGTGATCTCTTCGGCGCGCGGAAATGTCTTGGCGAGAGTGCGCAACGCCGCTGCGCCGGCTGCCGCCACGAACAGTCCGAGCGCAGCGCCGGCGAACGCCAGGACAAAGCATTCCGTCAAGAGTTGAGCGATCACGGAAGCGCGCGATGCGCCCAGAGAGAACCGCACCGAAATTTCCCGTTCGCGTTGGGCCGTGCGAGCGAGAAGCAGCGCCGCGATATTCGCGCACGCAATCAGCAGCAGTAGAGAGACAGAGCCGAACAGGACCCAGAGGGAACGACGCACGCCGCCAACCGCGGTCTCTTTCAGGGGCTGAATCTCTACAGCCAGACTGCCATCCGTTTTCGGAAATTGCCGGCCCAGTTGGGTTTGCACGCTGTCTAAATTGGCACGCGCTTGGGCCACTCTCACTCCGGCCTTGAGTCGACCGATCACGGTGTACCAAGTAGACTCCCGGCTTTGAGCAAAGGGCGCGTCCGGAGCACTGGGATACCAGATGTCGACGTCATGGTCCGGAAAGAGAAACGAGGCTGGCATCACGCCGACGATCGTGTATGAGTAACTTTCAAGGCGAAGTATCTTGCCAACTACATTCGAGTCCGCATTGTAGCGGCGACGCCAGAAACGATCGCTGATCAAGACGGCATTGGGTCCGCCAAAGTGTTCTTCCTGGGGAAGAAAATCTCGGCCGAGCGCGGGCGCGACGCCCCATACTTGAAGAAAACGAGGAGCCACCAGCGCTTCTGTTACTTTCTCGGGGACAACGCCGGAGAGCTCCGAGACATCTTGCGTATACCAGCCCGAGATGGCCTGAAATGTGGCGTTGAGGCGATTCCAGTCTTCGAGCCGGACAGGCGCGACAAAAGTCTTCGGTTGTTTGGATTTGGGGTGGTACTCCTGCAACGACATGAGCCGATCGCCGTTTGGGAACGGCAATGGCCGCAGGAGAATTGCATTGATCGCCGAAAACACGGCGCTATTCGCGCCAATGCCGAGGGCCATCGTGAGAATAACCGCAATCGAAAACGACGGCGACTTCCGAAGAAGCCGAATGCCGGATTTTAGATTGGCGGCGGTGTTCTCGAGCGTTGCAATTCGATACACGTCGCGCAATTCTTCCTTGATCTGCTCCCGGCCGCCAAATTCGAGCAGGGCCTCGCGCCGCGCTTGGTCGGGCGTAGAACCGGCGGCTATTTTTTCCTGGATGAGCTCGTCGATGTGAAAGCGAAGCTCGGAGTCGAGCTGGGCATCCAAGGGACGCTTCTTTGACAAAAACTTCCACCAAGACATCGACTACTCCTATTGAGCGGCTTTCAAAATGAGGCTGACCGCGTCCGCTAGACGATGCCAGTTAGATTGTTCCGCAGTGAACTGCTTGCGGCCGATTGCGGAGAGCCTGTAGAACTTAGCCTGTCTCCCGTTCTCGGATTCACCCCAATTGGCTTCGAGCCAGCCGCGCTTCTCGAGCCGATGCAAAGCCGGATACAGCGATCCTTGCTGGACCTGGAGGACTTCTTTCGAAATCTGGCGAATCCGCCTCGAGATGCCGTAGCCGTGAACCGGGCCAAGCGCGACGATCTTCAAGATGAGCATATCCAGGGTGCCCTGGAGGAGGTCGGATTTTTCGTTTGGCATCGACGGGCTCTCTATGTCTTTCTACATATACATCGCAATATGTAGAATGTCAAGGAGGCGGGAGCCATCGGCCGCAATTTGTTCAGACATCCTCGTATGTTGTAATCAAATTGGTGCTGGAAAAAGAGGCAATTCGGGGGAAAGAGCTAGAACATTTTCTGGCCGCCGACATACGGCGGCGAGTTGTCGCGGGTCCTGCCGCTCAGCCCGAGCCTGCCTCCGGTTCGCTTAATACCGCAAGGCTTCAAGAATGGCTGCGAGCCGCTCAGGAGAGTTCCACTTCCATCGGACGGATGCCCCCAATCTCCTCCTCGCTGCGAGGAAAGATCGGTGCCGTCCTGGTTCGAATTGTGCAGCGGATGCTCTTCTGGTATACGCCTCAAATCGTCGGATTCAACACGGCCGCAGTCGGCGTCTTGCAGGAGCAAAGCCATATCATCGAGCGATTTTCCGCGCGAATCGATTCGCTTTCGGCGGAGAAGGCTCAACTCGAAGAGCACGTTGCAAAGCTGGCAGCGCAGATGGAATTAATCGTCGCCACGGTCGATCGCCTGCCCGCTGAAATGGAGAGGAACGATCAGGAATTGCTGAGCTATATCAGATCGGGCGATGCCGCGCGCGAGCGTATTGGGCAAGAAGCACGGGAGCGCATGTCGACCGCTGAAACGAGGATCGCCCAGTTTCGGACGATGCTGTTCGCCCAAGAACGGCTCCAAGCTCAAATTCCGACCCCCGCTGCAGTACTTCCGCGTCTGAGCGACGCAAGCCCGCACCACCTCGATAATTTGTACCTCATGCTGGAAGACAGGTTGCGCGGCAGCCGTGAAGAAATAAAGGAGAAGTTGAAACAATACCTGCCTTATCTGCAGGGAGGCGAGTCGCCGGTCCTCGACATTGGCTGCGGGCGCGGCGAGTGGCTTGAGCTCCTCCGCGCGCACAACATTCAAGCGGAAGGCGTGGACTTGAATCGCACCTTCGTCTCAATGTGCGGTGAACTCGGCCTGAATGTTTCCTTGGGCGACGCGATCGAGAATCTCCGCCAACGTCCTGACGCATCGCTGGGTGCAGTAACTGGGTTTCACATAGTCGAACACCTCCCGTGGGCGAAGTTGGTGGAGTTGCTCGATGAGACAGTTCGCGTGTTGAAGCCGGGCGGGATCGCAATCTTCGAAACACCCAACCCTGAAAACGTCCTGGTGGGCTCCAGAAATTTCTATCTCGACCCTACTCATCGGAATCCTTTGCCAAGCATGCTGCTGGAGTTTCTTCTGGATGCGAGAGGCTTCACGCAGGTAGAGATACTTTCGCTGCATCCTTGCCCGGACTCGGTCCGCGTGCCTGACGACGGATCGAAGATAACAGCGCGGTTCAACGACTACTTCTACGGGTCGCAAGACTACGCAGTTGTGGGACGCAGAAC
>JANXQZ010000702.1 GCA_025353235.1 Bryobacterales bacterium | reverse complement strand
CGCGCTCTTCCCCCAGACTGTTCCGCCGATGCCGGACACGGTTGTCCACGAAGCCGATATCGAATATTCGAACGTCGGCGGACGCATGGCCATGGACATCGTGCGTCCGCGCGCAGCTTCGGATGCGCCACGTCCGGCGGTGTTGATGGTGCATGGCGGAGGCTTCCGCGCCGGCAATCGACAGAGCTACTTGCCCATGGCGATCAAGCTAGCCGAGAGGGGGTATGTGGCGGCGACTGTGACTTATCGACTTGCGCCTCGCAACCAGTTTCCCGCCCCGGTGCAGGACGTAAAAGCTGCAGTTCGGTTTCTTCGCGCCAACGCGGCTAAGTACGGAATCGACCCGGAGCATATTGGCGCGTTGGGCGGCAGCGCGGGCGGACACCTGGTACTCTTTCTGGGCTTGACCGGAGGTGTGGAGGAGTTCGAGGGCTCGGGTCCAAATCGCGAATTTTCGAGCCGCGTTTCCTGCGTCGTGGATTATTATGGCCCGACTGATTTCACCCAGTCCTATTCGAAAAGCGTGGATGCCGCGGAAGTGTTGCCCATGTTCCTGGGCGGTGATTTGGATCACAACCGGCTGGCGCATATTCGAGCGAGTCCGCTCAATTGGGTGACGCCCAACGCCGTGCCCATCCTATCCATTCATGGCACGCAGGACACCTATGTAGCCTATGAGCAATCCCTCTGGCTTGCCGAACGGTTAATCGCTGCGGGCGTGCCCGTCGAGCTTGAAAGCATCCCGGGCGCAGGTCATGGCTTTAAAGGAGCGGATGCCGAGCGAGCCGATGCGCGCGCGTTTGCTTATCTCGATAAGCAATTGAAGACGAAAACTCCACAGCATCGGATACTGATCTCAGACCACGGGCCTGCTGGCGAAATTGTCGCGATGGAGTGGCCGTCTGGCAAGGTGCTGTGGACCAAACCGAACGATCGTAGCCACGATGTTCAGTATCTGCCGAATGGCCACGTGCTGTTCACCACAGGGTCTAAAAAGTTGGTCCAGGAGCTGGATGAAAAGCACGAGGTGGTTTGGAGCTATGGTCCGGCCGACTTGCAACATCCGCTCGCGGCGCAGCGGCTGGCGAATGGCAACACGTTAATTGGAGATGCCGAGGCGGGCCGCGTGATTGAGGTGTCCCCGGATAAGCGAATCGTCTGGAAGTACGAAGATGCGTCGCTCGGAAAGATGCGCTCGCGCAATAGCCGTCGCACGGAGCAAGGGACCACGCTGATCGCAATTGAAGCGGAATCGAAGATTATCGAAGTGGATCAAGCGGGGAAGATCGTGTGGTCGTGGAAAGCTCCCAACGGGGACAAGAGAAAGCTCTACGAAGCGAGGCGACTGGTTAATGGGAACACGATTGCGAGTCTGTCCGATCCGGGCGAGATTGTTGAAATCGATCCTGCGGGGAAGGTGGTGCGGTCAATTGGTGGCGATCACGCCGACATTAAGATGGGTTGGACATCGGGGTTTGTGGTGCTTCCGAATGGGGGCCTGCTGCTTAACGACTACACTGGCAGGCGACTGATCGAAGTGGATGCAAAGGGCAAGGTCGTGAATGAGATGCGGACTGGGTCGCGCACGATTGCTTCGGTCGAACTGATGGAATGGTAATACCAGCGGATATGTCGCTCTTCATTGCGCGGGACCTAGCCTCACGCCAGGCGATGTAGGGGGTCACTGTCCCCTTGCAGTTTACATCTCTGTCTTTCCGAACTCGATCCTGGCACCGTGACGAATGTGAAGCACCTCGA
>JANXQZ010000672.1 GCA_025353235.1 Bryobacterales bacterium | reverse complement strand
ACCAAATCCGCTGCCCGTGATCTGAATGAATCCGCACAGGGTGGTGATGCGGGTTAACTCGGCAGAGCTAAGCGTTGCACGGGTGAAAGGAGTCTCCGTAATTCCAAGCGTGCCCGCTGGAGTGCTGGGAGTCACCGGAACCGCGTGAATAGTTGTGCCGAAGGCTACTAAACCGCCCGCACCCGCGATCGACGCCACCGTCACTGTGGAAGCATTGCAAGTCGGCTGCGACGAAGCAAGCAGCTTGGTTACTACCGAGGTCGGACGCCCAGGAGTTAACGTGTTGTTAACCAAGTCATTGTTGGCGGAAAGCGAAGCGAGCCCGTTCGGCGTTACGGGGCAAGTGCAGCAAGATACCAACTGCTCATCCGGCGAGAACACATAAGCGTTGACGCAGATGTTGCCGTTCGCCACCTGAAGCGGGTTCAGGTTCGTCGAGCTGGATCCAGCGTTGGTGATGTTGACAACACTATCTCCCAAAGCGAGGTTGGAAGCATAGCGCACCTGAAATGCTTCTGCTGGAATGACTGTGAGAAAAGCCGTGGCGGCCGTTCCGAGAGGGGTGAGATTGGAAGTGATCCCGCTAGTTGTATTGGTTAGCACGCCGGGAGCCGTCCCAACAACCGGCACAATGATTGTGCAAGAAAGGCCTGCGCCGATCGGGCCGTTGAGAAGTTGGATGGCGTTCGTTCCCGGTGTTGCAGTCAGGTTGCCCCCACAGTTGTTTATCGGGGCTGAGGCGATCAACAGGCCGGGTGGCAGGAAATCGTTGAATGCGACGCCCGCCAGAGCGACAGGATTCGGATTCGTGACGGTCAAGGTCAAATTAGTTGTGGCGCCCACTGCGATAAATGGCGCCCCAAACGCCTTGGTTAGGGTTAACGCCAATGGTGCCGCGAACTGGAATGTTCCGGCAAGGAATGGATCCGTCGGAACGGAAGGCTGGATAATTGCGGGGAAATCAAGCGTAGGATTGAGGTCGTAGCGGCCTGTGCCCACGAAGGTGATCGATGGAGGGACGCCGGGGTTTTCGGTTGTCACGATCGGACTGACGTTCACATTGCCGTTCAGATCTCTCCCGAATCCCACAGCCACGATTGAATAACTTCCAATAGGCAGAATAAACGGAACTACCGGCTTGAATCGGTCGCCACCGATGAGGGTCCCGGGGCTGAGAGTGGTGAATGTTTGCGACGGACCAACCTGTAACCCGGTACCCCGGTCAAAGATTCCCACCGTAAGCGTGCCGATAAACCCGTTGCCAAGATCGTCGAATACCCCCAAGTTCGTGATCCCGATGGGGGAAGTTACATTGAAATCCATTCCCAGGTTGCCCACGAAGCCCTGGTTGCCCGGCTGAACTCCGTCAGCGTATGCGATTGTTTGCGCATGAGCGACTGCTGTTGAAAACAGCAGCACGCCCACAGTCATGATAGTCAAGTTTAGATAGTTTTTTTGCATGGTCCTCCTCTAGCGAGAAGCTTAGTATATCCCATTTACCTCTGGACGGCCTAAGAAAATCTAAGGTTTTCAACTCGACTGGTACTCAAAAACCCTAGCTTCAACTACTGGCAACCACCCCGTCCGCTCCTGGCCCGGCAACTTAGGCCTATTGAGTAGAAACGGGATGTTTCACCGGGGCTGGGAAAGGAAGTACATCTGGGTTCACTTTCACCCCGCTCGTGAACTTAAACGGATATTTGCCCGCGCTCGGATAAGTCAGCTCTACAAAGTAAGCTGTCCAACCCTCTGCAGGTTTTGTAACCTTGCCAATATAGACGCCGCTGCCCTGATCCTCCAGCACAGTGCTCGTATACGCTTTCCCGATCGTATCCAAACGGAAATCCCGCGCCTTCGGATTCGTGGCCTGCCACAATCTCACTTCCGTAGGCTTGGTCTCCGACTTCACCCGAATCGATCCGTCTTTCTCAAATTTCCAAGTAAACTTCGGGCGCGGAGTCCCGCTGATCACGGTTTCGTAAAATGCTTGCATGCTCTCTCGGGCGTCCGAGCCTTTCAGCGAATGATTCGTGTTCGGCACGTAGCGCAAGTACTTTTC
>JANXQZ010000669.1 GCA_025353235.1 Bryobacterales bacterium | reverse complement strand
GGCGCTCTTGTTGCTCACCAGATCGAGAAAGCCGGGATCCTGGTGAGTTAACCCGTTATGATCCTGCCGCCACACCAGCGAAGAGATGAGCAGATTCAGCGAGGATATGGGAGTGCGCCAATCCAGTTCCAGCTTCGACTTCTCCAGCCACTTTGCATGCTGGTTGTACATCGAATCGATGATGTGGACGAACGCCTCGTACGTATTGAAAAGACCATGCCGGCCTGTTAGCAGATAGCCTTCCAGCCAACCCTCCAGCGTGTGTTCGCTCAGCATCTCCATCACGCGGCCGTCGGGAGCTATGTCCGTGCCGTCGGCATCTTCGGGTTTGATCGTGGCCAGCCAGGTCTTGAGGCTCGCCTCGTAGATATCCTGCAGACGGTTGGATGCATTCTCGTCCGGGCTGAACACTCGAAAGCTGGTCATGTTGCGGCCCATCACATCGCGCAGGAACTTGCCGAGAGTCTCGGTGGGCGAGATCTCCTTCGTCCCAGGATGCTCAATCGGGATAGCATAATCCCGATAATCGGGTAGATTAAGCGGCTTGCGCAGCTTACCGCCGTTGGCATGCGCATTCGCACTCATGCGGCGATCTCCGACAGGCGCAAGCTCCCTCAGTTCAGGGATGAGCGTGCCGTGCTGATCGAAGAGCTCTTCCGGCCGATAACTCCGCATCCACTGCTCCACGATTTGCAGATGCTCCGGGTTCGAATGCACGTCCGACACAGGCACTTGATGGGCTCGCCAGAAGCCTTCCACTTTGTGGCCGTCCACTTGTTTCGGCCCGGTCCATCCTTTGGGGGTGCGCAGGATGATCATCGGCCAGCGGGGGCGCTCCGGGTTGCCTGTGCGCCTTGCTTCCTGTTGGATGGACCGAATCCGCTGAACGCAGGCCTCCACCGTTGCGGCCATTTTCGGGTGCATCAGCGCGGGATCGTCGCCCTCCACCACATGCGGCGTCCAGCCATAGCCCTTGAAAAGATCTTCGAGTTCCTCGGGAGAAATACGGGCCAGCAGCGTGGGATTGGCGATTTTGTAGCCATTGAGATGCAAGATCGGCAGGACCGCGCCGTCGCGGATCGGATTCAGAAACTTGTTGGAATGCCAGGACGTTGCCAGCGGTCCGGTCTCCGCTTCGCCGTCTCCCACCACCACGCTCACGATCAGGTCGGGGTTGTCGAACGCTGCGCCAAACGCGTGCGAGACGCTGTAGCCCAGTTCGCCGCCTTCGTGAATCGAGCCCGGAACTTCAGGCGTGCAGTGACTTCCCAACTGGCCTGGAAACGAAAAAGCGCGGAACAGCTTGCGAATGCCTGCTTCGTCCTGACTCTTTTCCGGATACACTTCGGAGTACGTCCCCTCCAGATAGCAGTTCGCAATCACGGCCGGCGCGCCGTGCCCTGGACCCGAGAGGTAAATCATATCCAGATCATATTTGCGGATCACGCGGTTGAGGTGGACCCACGTGAAAGTCTGGCCCGGATCGGAGCCCCAATGGCCCAGCAAGCGATGCTTAAAATGTTCGGGGCTAAGCGGCTCTTTGAGCAACGCATTCTCGCGCAGGTAGATCATTCCCGCGCAAAGATAGTTGCAAGCGCGCCAGTAGGCGTCGATTTTCCGAAGTTCCTCGGATGTTAGCGTCTCATCGGTCATGGGGCGTTTGCTCCTGCTATCTTGTACAGTAACAGCCTCCAAAATAGCAGGTGTCTGCTCATGCCTGATTCATCCATTCTCGTCATCAACACCGGTTCTTCGTCGCTCAAACTTGGCCTATATGTTGAGCAGGATGGCGATGAGCAACTGCTTGTGGATGGGCTCGCGGATGGCGTGGGGCGAAGCAGCGGCAAACTTGAGTTGAGCGACGCGAGTGGCCACGTACTGCGATCCGAGAGCCGGAAATTCGATACGCAGCAGGATGCCCTCAGCCAAGCGTCGAGCTGGCTTGCGGAGCTCTCTGAGGGAATGCCGTGCGCGATTGGACACCGCCTGGTGCATGGTGGACCGCGTCTCGTAGCCCACCAGCCCATCACCCCCGAGGTGCTGAAGGAGCTGCGGGAGTGCGTCCACTTCGCTCCGCTCCACATCCCCGTGGCGCTTGAGTTGATCGAAGCGGCGGAGCGCGCCTACCCGCGAGTTCCGCAGTTCGCTTGTTTCGACACCGCCTTTCACAGCACCATTCCGGAAGCGGCGGCAAGGTTCGCACTCCCTCGGGAGCTATACGATGAAGGGATTCGCCGCTACGGCTTTCATGGGCTTTCGTACGAATCGATCGTGCGCCAGCTTGGCCGGGATCTCCCGAGCCGGACCGTGATCGCCCACTTGGGCAGCGGTGCTAGCTTGGCCGCCGTCCGGGATGGGCGCTCGGTAGATACCACCATGGGTCTAACCCCCACGGGTGGCATTCCGATGGCGACACGTTGCGGTGATCTCGATCCTGGCGTGCTGCTCTATCTTCTGCGGAGGAAGCAGGCGAGCGCGGATTCCCTCGAGGAACTGCTGAACCGCGAGTCCGGGTTGAAGGCGCTGTCAGGCGGCAAGGCTGACATGCGCGATCTTGAATCGGCGGCGGATGGCGGCGATGTGGAGGCGCGGCTGGCGATTGAGATCTTTTGCGCTTCCATTCGGAAGGTGATTGCTTCTTATGCGGCGGTGCTGGGCGGATTGGACATGCTGGTGTTCGCGGGAGGAATCGGGGAACACAGTGCTCGCGCGCGAGGGGAGGTCTGTCGCGGTCTGGATTTTTTGGGCATTTCCGCGGATGCGCTCGGGAAGGTTCGCGTGGTGG
>JANXQZ010000630.1 GCA_025353235.1 Bryobacterales bacterium | reverse complement strand
GTTCAAGCTTTCCACCAAATGCTTGGGCTCGCCCGTTCTTGTCAGGTTGTGATTCTCGCGAGGAAAAATCACCAGCTCGGACACCACCCCATAGTGCTGCAGAGCCCGGAACCACTGCTCCCCTTGCTCAAGCGGCACGCGATAATCGTTCTCCGAGTGCAGAACCAGCGTGGGCGTCTTCACATTCTTGGCGTACTTGAGCGGCGAAGCTTCCCAATACTGATCGAACTCATCGAACAGAAAGCCCTTAAAGTCCTCCTCATGCCCGTAAGCCCCATCTCTGGTTCCGTCGTCGCTGATGAAGTTGGATACGCTGCGCAGAGTCACCGCTGCCTTGAATCGATTGGTGTGTCCCACGATCCAGTTAGTGAGGTAGCCGCCATAGCTTCCACCGGTTACGCCGAGGCGATCAGTGTCGATCCAGGCGTTTTGCTTGATGGCCGCATCCATTCCCGCCATCACGTCCTGATAATCCATCACGCCCCAGTTGTTGCGAATGCCGCGTTCGAACTTCTCGCCATAGCCCGTTGACCCGCGAGGATTGCAGAAGAACACGCCCAAACCCTTGGCGGCGTAGACCTGAAACTCGTGGTACCAATCCACTCCGTATTGACCCGCCGGACCTCCATGGATGCTCAGGATCAGGGGATACTTCCGACCGGGTTGCCAACCAATCGGCTTCACTAAGAATCCATCCATAAGCGTGCCGTCTGTACTCGTATACGGGATCCGCTGAACACTTGCCAACTGTACTTCGGACCACAACTTCGCGTTCAAATGCGTAAGCTGACGTTGGCCGCTGCCGTCAAGATTTGCCACGAAAAGATCGTCTAGATGCTGAAAGTCATTGGCGACATAGGCCATGCTGCCAGCCTTCTCGTTCATGTCGAGACTCCGAACAGCCCGCTCACCCGAGGTCACTTGCTTCTGACCCCGTTTGTCGAGAGCGACTTCGAAAACGTGAGCCTGGCCCTTAGTCCCCGCCTCGAAGCGAAGTTGGTTGGTACCCGGACCCCAAGTCAACCCGGTCGGAATCAGGTCCAAGTCTTGCGCAAAGAGAGTGGAAGCCGAGCCTCCGCCCGCAGGGGATACATACAGTTTTGGGAACTGGCGGCGCTGCGTCTTGCCTAAAAACGCGATCTGCCGACCGTCCGGCGACCAGCGGGGCGACTCGTCTTCATACTCATGGTCGGAGATTTTCGTCAGCGGCCCCCCTTCCGCCGAAATAGTCCAAACGTTCTTGTCGTGTCCGCCGTCATACTCTTTTCCGGTCCGGTCGGATACGAACGCGATTCGAGTGCTATCGGGAGACCACTGTGGATCTGTATCGTTCCAGTCGTCGCCGGATGTAAGCTGGTGGTCCCGCCCTGTGGCTGCGTCAACAATCCAGAGGTGGCTTCGTTTGTCGTCGAACCAGCCAGAGTCGTTAAATTTGTATGAGATATGAGCATAGTGGCGTACGTCGCTCTTCCGGTTGGCCGGATCGAGATCGTCGTTTGGTCCGGAACGGCCGACTGCCACTAGCTTTTTGCCATCGAGAGACCACTGAAAAGAAGTGACCCCATTTTTGAGATGTGAAAGAATTTGCGCCTCGCCGCCGTCCATGCTTAGAAGGTACACTTGTGAGCGAGGCACTTCGGTTCCAGCCGAGCTTCGCGTTGAGATGAAGGCGAGTTTGTCGCCAGACGGGTTCCAGCGGGGAAAATTGGCGTTAAAACCGTCAGCCGTGAGACGGCGCGGGACTGAATTGCCATCTGTGGCAACAATCCAAACAGAATTGTTGCGCCGATTCCGTTTTTGGTCGATGCTGGTATATGTGTAGGCAACGCGCTTTCCGTCCGGCGAGATTCTAGCATCATTAATTGACTCGAAGGCAAAGTAGTCTTCGGGAGCGATGCCACGTTGGGCGAACGCGAGCGAACAAAGAATTGGAACGAGAACGAAGAAAGGGATCGAACGAGAACGAAACAGTCGCAGCATGGGTATCGCTGAGTGTAGCGCAGTCCAGAATGGAAGCGCTACAGCGTAAAAGCAACCAAAAGACGGTTTCGTACATCAAAGAATAAGGATCATGGATTGGCACATCATTAACCACCGGGACTACATCGATGGGCCGTTTGCTACCTTCGATGATGCACAGCGAGAAGCATTCGTACTTGGCGACGAGACGCGGTCAATGCCACGGATCACTCGCAAGGCGAGGGACTTTTACGTTTATAAGCCGCCTTACGATAGAAAAGAGCACTGGCAGCCGGAGTATTGGATCTGCACGAAAGAGGCGGCGCTTGCCCAGGGTGTAACTGAAGCCCTGTTCAATCAATGCACCCAAGCTGCTTAGCGGATTAACCTGATAACCAGACACGTACAATGGGAGGAAATGAAACAAGCCTCCCATAATGCGGCTTAGCTGGAACGAGATCAGAGCACGCGCATCGCGCTTCGCCGATGGGTGGAAACACGCCCACTATGAACGGGGCGAAAGCCAAAGTTTCTACAACGAATTCTTTGAAGTATTCGGGGTAAGCCGGCGCAGAGTAGCCAGCTTTGAAGAGCCCGTGAAACGGCTCGGAAATGAGCGCGGCTTTGTCGATCTGTTCTGGAAGGGCGTGCTGCTGGTTGAGCAGAAAAGCGCTGGCCGCGACTTGGTCCGCGCCAAGCAGCAAGCTCTCGACTACTTCCCTGGCCTTAGAGAACACGAACTCCCGCGGTACCTTCTCGTCAGCGATTTCCAAACCTTTGAGCTGTACGATCTCGAAGATGACACTGCGCTTCGATTTGCGCTTGGTCAGCTTCCCGAGCATGTAGAGGCTTTCGGGTTTATTGTTGGCGTCCAAAAGCGCACTTTCCGCGATCAGGACCCAGTAAATATCAAAGCGTCCGAAATGGTGGGCAAGCTCCACGACGCTCTAAAAGCGTCAGGTTATGAGGGACATAATCTGGAGCGGTTCCTCGTGCGCCTGGTCTTTTGCCTGTTCGCGGACGACACGGGCATTTTCGAAACGCGAGACATTTTCTCCGCGCTGATCGCGCAGCGCACGAATCCGGACGGAAGCGACACCGGCCTATGGCTGAGCCAGCTTTTTGAAGTCCTGAATACTCCCCTTGCTCGGCGTCAACAGAACCTCGATGCGGACCTAGGACAATTTCCCTACGTAAATGGCGACTTGTTCGAAGAGCGGCTAGCCTTTCCCGCTTTCAACGCGGCCATGCGATCGCTGCTCATCGACGCTCTCGATTTCAGCTGGGATGCTATTTCGCCCGCGATCTTCGGATCGCTCTTTCAATCCGTGATGAAGCCGCAGGAGCGCCGTTCCCAGGGTGCCCACTACACCACCGAGCGAAATATTCTAAAAGTAATCGAGCCACTGTTTCTAGACGAGCTGCGCGCTGAGTTTAAGCGCCTAACCGAGCGGCGCGACAGCGGGCGGCGCCGAGCAATCGAGGCATTTCATCAGAAGCTCTCGGACCTTCGCTTCTTCGACCCGGCCTGCGGTTGCGGAAACTTCCTCATCATTTCTTACCGGGAACTGCGCCTTCTGGAAATCGAGCTGCTGAAGGCCCTTCGCAAAGATAGCCAGCTTTCGCTGGATGTCTCCCAAATGTGCCGAATCGATGTGGATCAGTTCTACGGCATTGAGATCAGCGAGTTTCCGGCTCGCATCGCCGAGGTTGCCCTCTGGATGATGGACCACATCTTGAACAATAAGCTGTCGCTCGAGTTTGGCGAAAGCTACGTCCGCATCCCGTTGAAGAAGTCGCCCCATATTCGGCACTCCGACGCGCTGGAGATGAATTGGGCGGAGTTGATAGCACCCGCTCAATGTTCCTACATTCTCGGCAACCCTCCATTCGGCGGGGCCAAATATCAGACCCCGGTCCAGCGGGAACAGGTGCGCCGCGTAGCTCATCTCGGCGGCAGCGGAGGCACGCTCGACTATGTGACCGCTTGGTTTATCAGGGCAGGCGAATTCTTGGGCGAATCGCATGCCCGCATAGGCTTTGTTGCCACGAATTCCATCACCCAGGGCGAGCAGGTAGCGCAGGTCTGGCCCGTTCTATTTCATCGTTCCGGTCTCGAAATCAGTTTTGCTCA
>JANXQZ010000620.1 GCA_025353235.1 Bryobacterales bacterium | reverse complement strand
CTAGTAAGGCCAGTTTTCTGGCGAAAGTCGCGCGCAAGATAGGCCCACAGGAGAGGAAGATCTGTTTCGTTTCGGCCTTCAAGCAGTTCCACTGCAGCACGAGCGAAGACCTCAAAGGTCACCATCGTGGAAGCTGGATTTCCTGGCAGGCCGAAGAACAGCTTGCCGCGCACTGCGCCGAATACAAGCGGCTGCCCGGGTTGAATCAGGACCCGGTCAAAGAAGAATTCAGCTCCCAAATCCGCGAGCACTTTTTCCACGATGTCGTACTTGCCGGCGGACACTCCTCCGGAAAGCAGGAGCAGATCGGCAGCGAGGCCCCGCTCGATCAGGGCACGTGTTGCGTTGTATTCATCCCGTGCAACTGGAAGGATCTCCGGGCATCCGCCAGCGCGCGCTACTTGCACTGCTAGCGAATGGGAATTGGAGTTGCGAATTTGATGGGGGAGAGGAGTCTCGTGAACCTTCAGAATTTCGTCGCCGGTCGCTAAGATCGCGATTTTCGGTTTTGCGAATACGTTGACGCTTGATCGACCCACAGTCGCAAGCATGGCCACTTCCGCGAATCCGATCAGCGACCCCGGTCGCAGCACCTCATCCCCCTCTCGCGCTTCTGAGCCTTGAGGATTGACATTCTCGCTGACCGTTAGAGTTCGATCAATTTTGACCAGATCCCCGGAAGATGAAGTGTGTTCCACCATCACGACAGAGTCCGCGCCGTGTGGCATGGGTGCGCCGGTCATGATCTCGACAGCCTCGCCTTGGCCAACTGTGCCGGAATACGATTCGCCCGCGCGCACTTCGCCGATCACACGCAGAGTCGCGGGAAGGTCGTCGGCATGCACGGCAAAACCGTCGCGCACGGATCGCGCAGTGGGTGGGTAATCCCGATCAGCCTCAATGACCTCCGCCAGAACTCGTCCTGCAGCTTGCTCGAGTGGCGTTTCTTCGATACGCATCACCGGTCTGGATTCTGTGACCTTCGAGACGACGCACGCTCGGGATTGCGCGAACGTTAGGGTGGCCACGAGTTCCATTGTATGTGAGAAGCTTCTGAATGTCGGCGTGTCCAAACTTCCTATCGATGCGATTCTTCCCGAGATCCGGCAGTCGCTGCAGCGTTGCCCCAATCTTGTAATTGAGGCCCCGCCGGGGGCGGGCAAGACGACGCGCGTGCCCCCTGCGTTGCTCGATATCGTGCCGAAGCAGATTGTAGTGCTGGAGCCAAGGCGCATCGCGGCGCGGATGGCGGCGCGTCGAGTGGCCGAGGAGTTGGGCGAAGGCGTGGGTGAGACCGTGGGATTTCAGGTGCGCTTCGAAGACGCTAGCGGACCGAAAACGCGCATTCGCTTCGTGACCGAAGGAGTCTTGAATCGGAAGCTGCTGTCGAACCCAACGCTGGCCGATACGAGTGCCGTCCTGCTGGACGAGTTCCACGAGCGGCATCTCGATAGCGACCTAGCCCTGGCCCTTCTCAAGCGACTGCAGGCGACCGCCCGACCCGACTTAAAGTTGGTGGTTATGTCCGCAACGCTCGAGGCTGACCCAGTGGCCGAGTATCTGCATGGCTGCCCCATCTTGCGCTCGGAAGGCCAGCTGTTTCCGCTCGAGATCGTCTACACTCCGTATTCCGCTTTGCCGCTTGAAGAGCAAGTGGCAGGGGCTGTAGAGCGGCTTATGGCGGACAAGCAACGAGGCGATATTCTGGTTTTCCTGCCGGGCGCGGCCGAGATCAGGAGAGCTACGCGTGCTTGCGAACTCATCGCCCGCAGATGCGACCTCCTACTGGTAGCACTGCATGGCGATTTATCTACCGCCGAACAGGATCGCGCAGTGGGCCCTGCGTCCAAACGGAAAGTAATTCTTTCCACGAACGTGGCTGAAAGTTCCGTGACCATCGAAGGGGTCACGGCTGTGGTGGATAGCGGGTTGGCGCGCGTCGCCAGCGATTCTCCGTGGACCGGTTTGCCTACTCTGCAGGTGAGCCGGATCAGTAAATCGTCAGCGACTCAGCGGGCGGGAAGAGCTGGGCGCACTGCTCCGGGAAGGGTGATCCGTCTGTACACGAGCGAGGACTTTCACAGGCGGCCTGATCACGACCTTCCCGAAATTCTACGTCGTGAACTTTCGCAGGTATGCCTGGACTTGAGAGTGCTGGGATTCAAGAATCCACTCGAATTAGACTGGCTCGAAGCTCCCCCGGAAGCTGCAGTGTCCGCTGCTGAAGCGGTGCTGGAGTTGTTGGGCGCACATGGTCAGGCTGCC
>JANXQZ010000581.1 GCA_025353235.1 Bryobacterales bacterium | reverse complement strand
CGCGCTGACGACCGCGCTGGAATGCCTCGACGAGAAACACCGCGAAGCATTTCTGATGAAAGAAGTGGAAGGCCATTCGGTGGAAGAGCTCTCCAACATGACGGGGATGAACGAAAATACCATCAAGGTGAAGCTGTTCCGGGCGCGTCAGAAGTTGGTTAAGGCGGCGCAGAGGTTGAATCGCGGGAGCGCCCCGGTCGTCGCCTGATATAGTGTGCAATGCAGGATTGTTGTGATAAGCGGACGATTCGATCCGCAAGCGTTAAGGGTTTACTTTTGAGGGAAGAGTTATGCATCAGCCAATTCAGGACCAGCTTGAACAATATTTAAGCGATCCCAACGATCAGGATATTTCGCGCGAGTTTCACGCTCATTTAGCCGCCTGCTCCGAGTGCTCCCAAGCAGTCAAGACCGTGAGTTTTCAAACCAGCTTGCTGCGATCGCTGCGGCCACCCGACAATCTTGAGCCCTCCAACCGCTTCTATTCCAAAGTGATGGCTCGGATCGAGGAGCGAGCGCCCGATTCATTTTGGCTGACTTTCCTGGAACCGGCGTTCGGCAAGCGTTTATCGTTCGCTTGCGGGGCTCTTGTTTTGTTGATGGGAACGTACATCCTTTCCACCGAACCCAGCGAGCATTTTGCCGGGCTCGACGGTGTGGTAATGTCCCAGGACGGATCGTCCAATTTCGAAGACGGATCGATCCAGCCCAGGCAGCGCGATGTGGTCTTGGGAAATCTGGCCGCATTCCGCCAGGACTGACGGCGCATGTTCGCAGCAGAGCGCGCTCCCTGGCAGAACCCCCGGATCCTTTCTACTCTGTCGCTCGTTTTCTTGGCCGGTGCCTTAGCAGGCGCCTTAGTGATGCAGTTCTGCGTGCACCACAGGGCACCCCGAGCACCCAGGGCTGAGCTTACGTACGAACGATTGAAGACAGAGCTAAATCTTACACCCGTGCAGGCTCAAAAGATGAAGACGATGCTGGACGATTTCGTGAGATATTACCACGAATTGCAAGTCCAGCTCGAAGACACGGGCGCCACGGGCAAGAACAACATCATGTCCATGTTAGACCCCGAGCAGAAAAAGAAGTTCGAACGGATTTGCTCCGATCTTCAGAGGAAGTAGCGCGCCTTACTTGATCTGCACCAGGTTCGCCGTCGACTCAGCGGGTACGGTGCTGTCGATGGTTTGAGGATCACGCCAAAAATCCATGTACGAGATTTGATGCACGCAGGAGATGGTGCACATCGGAGCGCAACCCTTCTTCGTCATGTACTCCCGCCTAATGTCCTCAACCGTATATTGCCCGAGAGGCTTCGCTGGAAAGCCGCGCTGCTGCGAGCAGTAATGGACTAAACCGTCTTCGCAGACATACAGATAACGTGCGCCCGCACGACAACGCCAATCGCTCGGCCGTCCATGGGCGATATTATCTTGAAAATAATTGAGCTGAGAAAAGTTCTTCTTCTCTAAGCCTTTCATCTCCAGGAACACTTCCCGCTCGCGTTCGCCGATGGGACGCAGTTGCCCGTCACCGTCGTGAATGATCCCGATCGTTGAGGTAAAGCCAAGCTCGATGGCCCGCCTTCCCACCACGAGAGCATCCTGCGGATTATGGATCCCGCCCCCTAGAACGGAGTTGATGTTCACGTGAAAGAGGGCGTGAGCGGCCAGCATTTGCAGCTTCTTGTCTAAAACCTTCAGGCTCTTCTTCGAGACCTCGTCAGGCATCACGTTGTCGATGCTGATCTGCATGTGGTCAAGCCCGGCGTCGTTTAGCTGCCGGATTCTTTGCGGCGTTAACAGGTAGCCATTGGTGATCAGCCCGGCAATCACGCCACGTTTGCGGGTATTTGCGATCAGGCTGTCTAAGTCCGGATGAAGCAGGGGTTCCCCGCCGCTGAACGTAATGATGGTGGTGCCGAGATCGGCCAATTGGTCCAGCCGTTCGATCATCGTGGCTGGCGGAATCGGCTTGGAAAAATCGTCGTACTCGTTGCAATACGTGCACGAAAGATTGCAGCGCCGGATTGGAATGATATGCGCCATCACGGGATGGTCTCTCGACAACACCCCGCGCGCAATCATCCTCCATTCCCGCATGCGCCTGTTGAGCGCCCGCAAATCCCGGCTAAACTTGAATGACCGCGTTAGCATGCCCCTTAATCGTGAATAGACTAGTCTATTGAAGCACACCGACTCAAGCAGCCGCATTCCGCGTCAGCCGAACGGGTAAAAGTTAGCATCGGACGGCAATATGCGGCAGTCTAGGGTTTCTTGGGGTCCTTAGGGTCCTTGGGAGCCTCGCCCACGTCGTACTTGATGTTGGAATCGCTCTTAAACTGCTTATAATCCTCGTACTTCACGGTCATGCGGATGCGCTGGGGGCCTGCCTTGAAATTCAAGGTATCGTTGGCAATCGTGTAAGTGGGAAACCAGTACTTTCCGTCGATCTGTTCGCGGTAAGTCTCGAACTTCGGGAACTGGTTATCGGAGTTCTTCTTGATCACTCCAACGCCTCGGCCATACGACTTGACGATCTGCATGTCTTTATCGTCCACCCAGACCACGCCCTCGAAGTAGCGTTTGCCGGACTCCATTTTCTTGGGCTTCACCGAGAACGAGTAGCAGGGGATCTCGTCGAGTTTTTCGCGCCCCAGGAATCGAATATTATAGGCAGGAATTTCCTTGGTTGTTAGAACGAAGGGTTGGACGTCTTGCAAATCCTTCTCATCTTCGGGCGTCAGGAGGATGTTCTGGAGCGTGGAAACGGGAGCTCGCACCACGCGCTCGGTGCGTTTGGGCGTAAACACGATGTCCGAAACGATCTCGTACTTCCCATGCGGACTGCCGCCCTCATCGAGCTCTTGAATCTTGGCCGTCTGCCGGTACGTGTAATTGCCGCGAGCGATGGCGAATTCAGCTTCCTTGGCGGCAAATTTGGTGACGATCTCGTCCACCTGGGCGGGAGTGGGATCAGGTCCGTCCGCAGCCAGGGCAGCCGACGCAAGCAACACGGCCGTGAAAATCATGCGCATGGAAACTCCTTCTCTGTTTCGACGATAACTCTTCTTCACCGGTTACGCCAGGATCTGCTTGGCGATGGTGAGCTTCTGCATGTTGCTGGTGCCCTCGTAGATTCGGCCGATTTTCGCATCTCGATACAGCTTTTCAACCGGGTAATCTTTCGTAAATCCAACCCCGCCGAAGATCTCGATCGCTCTGGAGGCCACCGTCTCGGCAATCTGCGATGCGAAGTATTTCGCCATGGCCGCTTCCGTGACGAACGGCATCCCGCAATCCCGCATGCGGGCTCCATTGTAGACCAGCAGGCGCGCGGCTTCCACCTCGGTTGCCATTTCCGCGAGGTCGAACTGGACGCCTTGAAAGTCGGCGATCCGTTTTCCAAACTGCCGACGCTGCTTGGCGTAGGAGACGGCATGGTCAAGCGCGCCCTGCGCCAGTCCCACCATCTGGGCCCCGATGGCGATCCGTCCCTCATTCAGCGTCTCGATGGCGATGCGGTAGCCTTTGCCAAGTTCGCCTAAGACATTCTGCGCGGGAACCCTGCAATCGTCCAGAATCAATTCGCAAGTGGAAGAAGCGCGAATCCCGAGTTTGTCTTCCTTCTTCCCGACCTGGAACCCCGGAAAGCCCTTCTCGACAATGAAGCAAGTGATTCCACGATGACCTGCCTGGGGATCGATAGTCGCGAACAAGAAGAAGATGCCAGCCTCGGCTGCGTTCGTGATCCACAACTTCCGTCCGGTAATTCGAAAGAAGTCCCCATCCCGCACTGCCTGGGTGGCTAAGGCAAAGGCGTCCGACCCCGAGCCTGCTTCCGACAGCGCAAAGGACGCGACTGTGTTGCCGGCCAGTTTCGAGAGGTACTGACGCTTCTGGACTTCCTTGCCCCAGCGCAGCAGAATGTTATTGGCGATCGTGTTTTGCACGTCGGCGATCACTGCTGCGGACGGGTCAACTGCTGCCAGAGCCTCTATCGCGAGAATGGCTTGAAAGAAGCTCCCGCCTTGGCCGCCATGCTCCTCGGGAATCTCGATGCCCATCAACCCGAGCGCGAACATCTCCTGCAGCAGATCCTTGCGGAAGACTCCTTCGTCGTCCATCTGGCGCACGTGAGGCCCGATCCGCTCGCGGGCGAACTTGCGCACCATGGACTGAAACATCTTCTCTTCTTCGCTGAGAAAGGTGAGAGGAAGAGGTGCGGAAACGTCCTCGGCAACGGTGGACATCGATACTTTCAGTGTACAGTTACATAGATGCTCAAAGAATTTAAAGAATTTATCATGAAAGGCAATATCCTGGATCTTGCCGTGGCTGTTATCATCGGGGCGGCGTTTGGGAAGATCGTGTCCTCATTCGTTGCCGACATCCTGATGCCGCCGCTCGGAATGCTCCTCGGCAAGACGGATATGACGAATCTCTTTATCGATCTGTCCGGGAAAGGGTACCCGACAATTGCAGCCGCCAAGGCTGCCGGTGCGGCGACGCTCAACTATGGACTGTTTCTGAACGCTGTAATCGATTTCGTGATTGTTGCGTTCGCGATCTTTTTGGTGATTAAGGCCGCGAATCGGATGAATCGGCAGAAGCCCGTTGCCGCTGCCGCTCCAACCACTAAGGAGTGCGTGTTTTGCCACACGATGATTCCGATCCTGGCGCGCCGCTGCCCGAACTGCACGTCGACGTTCTAGGCGATTTGGCCGGCTGGAAAGCCGGCTGCAGCCAGGATTGGCTGCCCCACAGAGCA
>JANXQZ010000576.1 GCA_025353235.1 Bryobacterales bacterium | reverse complement strand
AGGAAACACCAGCCAACCCCGACGGTCGTCCCGCTGCCATTCGGACCAACACCCAGGAGGTCCTCCTTGATGTTGTGGTCCGCGATAAGAAGGGCCACCTCGTTAAGGACCTGAGTTCCAAAGACTTCGAGGTCACCGACGATGGCGAGCCACAGAAAATCCGTTCCTTCCGTCTGATGACAGCCTCAGAAGCCGACGCTGCCGCAGCGGCGTCTCCCCGCCCGGCCGATAGCGGAAAATCATCGGGCACGCTGGACCCCTTGCGTCAAATCCGTATCATTACGCTCGTCTTTGACCGCCTCGGCCCCGATGCCAGAAACAATGCCCGGCTGGCAGTGAACGACCTTCTCAAGTCGGAATCCGGCCCAAATCTATTTTTCGCCGTCTTCTCAATCGATCAGCGGCTCAGCATCCTCCAGCAATACACCACCGACAAGGAACGGATTCGGAAAGCTGTTCTGAAAGTAACTTCCTCCGCTTCTTCGCTGTACAAGAGCGAATCGGACCAGATCGAGGGCGAGCTACAGACCGTTGCCGCCCAGCAGGCCTCCGCCTCCGTAGCCGCTCCGTCCGGTGGACCGCCCAACTCCGGATCGCTGGTAAGCGCCGCGCTTGCCCAGCTAACCCTAAATACGCTCCAGTTTTCGCAAACCCTGGATCGAACCCTCCAGGGCCGCAGCACCCTGTTCGCACTCAAATCGCTCATCAGCCAGGAATATCGCCTGCCGGGACGTAAAACACTCCTGTTTTTCTCCGAAGGCTTGAATATCCCCCCTGAGTATAAGGAGGAGTTCGAGGGTTTGATCAGCAACGCCAACCGAGCCAATGTCAGCGTGTACGGCATTGACGCCCGCGGCCTGGTCACGTCTTCCCAAAACAGCCTGGGAGGTTCGCTGCTCACCGAAGCATCCAGTGGCAGCCGCTCCCAGCAGCAAACCCGCTCCGGTCCCGTGACCCGCGACCAAGTGACGTCCATCGACCGCAGCGATGAAGCGATCCGATCTAATTCCCAGAACTCCCTGGCTGAAATTAGCGACAAGACTGGTGGCTTCATGATTGCCAACACCAACGACCTGCGTTCCAATATCAAACGGGTGACCGAAGATATGGATACTCACTACGAACTCGCCTACTCGCCCGACATCCGCAACTTCGATGGCCACTTCCGCAAAATCGCCGTTCACTTGAGTCGTCCCGAACTTCGGGTCCAGAGCCGTGGCGGATACTACGCCTTGCCGTTTCTCCAAGGCCAGTCGCTGCTGCCCTATGAGCTTCCCATGCTGAACGCGCTCGGGGCCGCGCCTTACCCCCGCGACATTCCGTTCCGCTCTTCCGGGCTCCACTTCCAGACCTCCACTGGAGAGCCGCAAGGCGTGGTTGTCATCGACGTTCCCCTGGAAGGGATCGAGTTTGCCAAGGACGAAGCGAACCACGTCTACCAGACCCATTTCTCGGTGCTCGCAATATTTAAGGATTCCCAAGGCGCTGTTGTCCGGAAGTTTAGTCAAGACATCCCACGTCAGGGTCCGCTGGACAAGCTGGACGCATTTAAGATGGGACATTTCATTTATTCCCAACATGCGCTCCTACCCCCCGGCAGGTACACTCTCGAAACGGCGGTGGTCGACAGAAAGACCGGAAAGGTTGGCAGCAAGAAGGCCTCAGCGCTGATTCCGGCGGCATCGCAGATGCTCGCGCTCAGCAGCCTGGTGCGGGTGAGAAGCATTTCGCCCGAACCCGCCGAAACCGACTTTGGCACTGATCCCTTTCAGTTCGCCACCGGCAAGGTGACGCCTGCCCTCGATGACGTTGCGAAGGGGGGCGCAGGGGAAGCCTTATCCTACTTCTTCACGGTCTACTCACCCTTTGGATCGAAAGTCGTGCCGGACCTCGCTATCGACTTCCTTCAGGACGGGAAAGTGGTCGGTCGCGGCAATCCCAAGCTGCCGCAGCCGGATTCGGCAGGGGTCATTCCCTACGTCGCCACCACGCCGCTCGACTCTTTCAAGGCTGGACAGTATGAAATGCGGGTCACGGTTACCCTGAACGGGAAAGCTGTAACCGAGCGAGCTTTCTTTACTCTCGAGTAGATTGCCTGGTACGCATTAAGCATTTTTAATTGATGCCTCCGCAAAATTTACCGGCATGTAGTTGCATAGTAATCTAGAATCGTTTTAAGGGAAAAGGTTATGTCCATGTGTCGACACTTCTACGCAGGTAAGCTGCATCTAAGCTTTTGCGCTCTCATTGTTTTTGCCGGATTTTGGATCGCTTCACCCAGATTGCAGGGCCAGAGCGTCACATCTGCTCTGTCTGGAACCGTTGCGGATGCCACCGGTGCCGTGATTCCGAATGCAACAGTAATCCTAAAGAGCGAACTCAGCGGCGACACCCGCCGTTCAGCCAGCAATTCTGAGGGATTCTTCACAATATCGGCAGTTCAGCCGGGCACCTACACTATTACGATCGAGGCCCAAGGGTTCCAGAAATGGGAACAGAAAGCGATCACCATGAATGCCGGCGACAAGCGCAACCTGAGCAATATTGCGCTGGAGGTCGGCGCCACCACTCAAACCGTTGAAGTGAGCGGCGCCGCGCAGGAGGTGACTCCGGTTGACTCTGGCGAGAAGTCCTCGGTAATTTCCGAAAAGCAGTTGCAGAATGTTGCGGTAGTCGGCAGCAACGCTGCCGAGTTCATCAAGATCCTGCCAGGCATGGCGATTACGGCCGGTGCTACAAACCAAGCGTCCTTTACGGGTGAAGTCCACGGAACCGGCAACGGCCCAATCGGCAGTTTCTCTGCCAACGGCCAGCGCACCGGTGCGATCGACATCACCTCCGATGGCGCGCACATCATCGATCCCGGTTGCAATTGCGGACAAGCGGTGGACACCAACATCGACATGACGCAGGAGCTTAAGGTGATGACGTCGAACTTCGGCGCGGATGCGCAGAAAGGTCCAATCGTCGTTTCCGCCGTTGGCAAATCCGGTGGCAATGCGTTTCACGGCCAAGCTTACCTATACGTCCGACACAACGCCCTAAACGCCAATGACGCTTTGAACAACGCACAAGGCTTTAATCCCACTACCGGCATAGCGAACGCGCCTCGGCCCGAGACGAAGTACTTGTATCCGGGTGGCAACATTGGGGGCCCGGTGCTTATTCCTGGCTTGCATTTCAACCGGAATCGCGACAAGCTCTTCTTCTTCGGCGCATATGAGTATTACGGCCAGACGGTCGACAACGGTCTATATCAATCCTTCGTCCCAACAGCCGACATGCGTGCCGGCAACTTTAGCCAGGCTTCCCTAGATGCGTTTGCGCCAAAGAACGGAACCATCGGGTCGGCCGTCAATACCGCTCCGAACTACCCGGGCGGCGTGGTTCCTAAGGACCAAATCAGTCCGATTGGCCAAGCCCTGATTAACCTCTATCCCCTTCCGAACGCCAACCCGGCCACCAACGGCGGGTACAACTTTGTTCAGGTTTCCACCAAGCCGCAAAACGCTTATCAGCTGCGTCCGCGCGTCGACTGGGCCATCAACGAGAACACCAAACTGTTCTTCAGCTACAACCGGCAGCGCGACACCGCGTACTTCACGGATACTC
>JANXQZ010000541.1 GCA_025353235.1 Bryobacterales bacterium | reverse complement strand
GGCTGGTGAAATCCATCACCAGCCCCGGACCTTCATCCTGTTGCAGACCTGTGTCGTTAGACACGCGTGCAAGCTGCTGAGCCGTGGTCACATGTGCCAGCGTGACGCGAAACTCGGTGGCGGCTGTGGTCTTACTTACCGCGAGTTGGTACGAACGAGCTTTGCTGACGATAGTGCCTCCAAAGATCGCCGTGGTCCCGATCCGGGGGTCATTGATATGGAACGCCTGCCCATAGCTCAGGGCCACTGTTGGCAGGAATGAGAGCGATTGCGGAGGAAGCAAAGCAAGCGTCCCTTTCGGCGAATTGATACTGGCGTGGCGCGAGAAGGAAAAGTCGGGCCGGTAGATATCTTGGTTTCGTAGATCGACTTCGTCCCGTCTTAGGCCAATATTGTAGTGCAGGACTCGCAGCAGGGTTCCGTCCGTTGCCACGAACGGACTAGCGAAATTAAGGGTGATGTTATTCGCCGTCACCGGTTGAAACACGCCAGCCTGATCGGCGCGGTCCAGGTCCAGCGCTCGCGGCGCTTCTCGGCGGAAGTTCACGCCTGCCATCAGAGAGAAGGCCTTGCTGAAGTTTTCGGCATACAGCGCATCTTCCGAGTTGACTTTCCGATGTTCGCTCTGCCGAATCAATCCGTCGCCAAAATTCGGTCTCACGTCCAAAGTGTAGTAGCGATAGAACCCGGAAAACTGGAATTGCCGCTTCTCGGTCAAGTGCCAAACGTCATTGAAAATCAGCGCCCCGTTGGACGTCTCCTCGCGCTGCCGGGAGTCAATCGTATCGCTCGGAACCTTGGTGTCGATCGGGATCAGGCCAGGCTGAAAGGCAGCGCCAAAATAGCCGATGCCGTACACGGTGAGCTCGTGTTTGCCAAAGGTGAAGACCTTGGACACGTTGCCTTTATATTGCTTGCGATGCTCTAAGCGCTGCAAGAAACCGTTTCCGTAGGAGATTTCCAGACCGATCCAGGATTTATTGGCCGGATCCCTGGGACTCCAGCCTGCGACCAAATTCAGGTCACGGTAATCGGCGCTCAGCCGGATCATCGGTTCTAAACGGTCACGCAGGCCAAAGATGATTGCCGAGTTTACGGAGTTATTCCCTTCCCGGACATTGAACGCTCCGCCGTCGGTCTGAACGCTTTCGATGGCGATCGGAATGATCACATTGGGATCGGCGTAGCCGTTTCCGTGAGCGTTGGCTGGAAGATTGTTTTGGAACAAAAAGCCGCCAATCTGAAAGAACATGGCGATCGGTTCGCCATGGTCCCCAGCTACGCCGGGGACGAAATACTGCGGAGGTTTCACCCCACCCGCCGGAGATTCAACTGGCATCCCCGGAATCGAGATGGGCATGCCGGGACGTCCTGGATTTGCATCCAGCGTCTCGTCTCTGATCATGATCCGTTGGGCCGGGTCCGGCGCGAATAGACCGGCGTCAGACACGTTTGCCGACACGGTCACGGACTGGTTCTGCGAGGCTACCTCGGAAAACTGAAGGGCTTGGGTCTGCGGTCCTTCCGAGGAAACAATGATGGTTCGAGTGATGACGGGAAAACCGGCAGATTCCACCGTCAAGCGGTATTCGCCAGCTTCCAGGGCGGGAAACGAGAACTGCCCCTGATCGTTAGCCTTCGTTTCGCGGCGCGAGGAATCCGCGCGCCGAAGTAGACTAATGGTGGCGCCGGCAACGAACCGACCCTGCGGATCGGCGACGGAACCAGAAAATCCGGATGCGGCTGACAAGACGCGCGTCTCGGACAGGTAAAGCGTCAACAACAGTGTTGTAAGCCCCAGTAATCGCAACGTTTTCACCAATTTCACGGGTAGCACAAACCTTACTTTCGTAACACTAGCATGTTGTGCTACCAATATCAAGAAAGTGTTACGGTTACAACTGTCATTCGGATTTACCAACGCACCGGCCTGCTACAGTCATATTTGTTTCATCTCCTACCAGTTTTGGGCTCCTTGTTTGGCCTCGCGTTAGCGGGTGTTGCCCTGGGCATCTGGCTTGCCGAGATCCCCGAAACCTCGCGGCTGATTGTTCCATTTAGCGGAGGCTTGCTGATCGGCATTGCGATTTTCTGGGTGCTGCCCGAGATCGCGAATGACTCCGGCTGGCTGTTGGCTCTGGCGGGCGCAGCAGGAGGGTTTGCGTTGCTTTGGCTGATTGACCGCTTTCTGTATCCAGTCCGCCGCGACGTCCACCGATTTGGACCGCCTCTCTTAGCGGCTGCTGGTGTCCACAGCTTCTTCGATGGCTGGAGCATCTCGGTATCTCAGACCCAGCCCTCGAATGGGATCAAGCTAGCGTTTCTAGTTGGTATTGGCGTACACAAGCTGCCGGAAGGGCTCGCTCTGGGCGTGCTGCTCTTATCCGCCACAGGATCGCCTTGGAAGGCCGGACTTTACTCGGTAGTTGTGCAATCCGCGATGTTCGTTGGCGCCTTCGCCGCACTGGCGCTCGCCAGTCATCTAGCTTCGAGCGGGACGGGCGCTCTGCTTGCGGTCGCCTCGGGCGTGTTCATCTATCTTGGCTATCACGCAATCGAGGATCAAGCTCGGGAGCGGGGCTTGTCGACAGCACTCTTGCCAGCTTTGACGGGAGCCGCAGGTGCCGCTGTTCTCAAGCTTGTTCCTGGACTCTGATTTAGGACCCACTATTTTTGTTTGGGAGGGCAAGTGCGCCCGTGGAGCTTTATGAAATGCGCCGCACCTGCCAAGAAAGATCCCAGCCGAGAGGCGATACTGATAAATATGGATTCGATCTCTCGACGCACATTGATGGGCGCTGCCGCCCTGGGCGCCTTACTGCGGGCCATCCCTCTCTCCGAGATTCGCCTCGGGGTCACCACCGATGAAATCGACGAAGATCCAGCCACCGCGGCCGATTTCCTCAAGCGGTTCGGACTGCATTATGGCGAGGTTCGCAGCCTCTGGGGCAAGTACAACACCTCCCAACCCGTCGATAAAATTAAAGAAGCGCGGACCGCATTCGAGGCGCGCGAGATCGCAGTCTCCATCGTGGACACGGCGTTCTTCCGTGGCTCGATTCCCGCTGACGGAACGGCCCTCGATCAAGAATGGACCCTTCTGGATGCGGCCATGGATCGCGCAGATATTCTCGGTACGAAGGTGCTGCGCATTTTTGCCTTCATGCCCCCGAAGGACGGGAATACGGCAGATGCTTCAGTCTACCCGCGCACATACGAGTTGTTGAAGGAAGCAGCCGCGCGCTCGAATCGGCGAGGGTTCCGGCTCGCTATTGAAAACCTAAAAGGCAGCTATGTGCAAAACGGCGCGGATGCAGCCCGCCTGCTCAAAGCAGTGAGCGCTGCCAACGTAGGGATGACCTGGGACCCGAATAACGCCGCTTCCGTAGGCGAAGTGTCATTCCCGGACGGATACAAGCAACTCGATCCGGCGCGCATTTTCCACGTGCATTTGCGCGACTACGTGAAGAAGGCGGACGGCAGCGTGGAGTGGGCTGCCGTTGGTGCCGGGGAGTTCGATAACCTCGGCCAGATCCGCGCGCTGCGCAAGGATGGTTATAAAGGCACGTTCACGCTGGAGACGCATTGGCGCGACCCGCGAGGCAAAGCCTACTCCACTGAGACTTCGCTCGCAGCCCTCCTCAAAGTGATCGAAAAGGTCTGAACTTGCTTCTAACGCTCGTTCACATTGGAGTGTTCGGGCTGTTTCATCCAAGTAAGATTACCGTCAGGCCCGGATCAGCCGCCGCCATCATTTGTGGCTCGCGTGTTTTGGAAGGTACCCAGACGGCGACCCTCGGACTCAGCAATTTGGAAACGCGCATCTCGTCTCCGTCCGGGGGCGCTGCGGACATAGTGTTAGCGGTCCCCGGCAGAATCGAACGCCTATACCGCGGGACCGCTCTCATCAAGACAGTTGGAGAGGAACTCATCGCTGTCATAGAAATGGATCGCGAGGTCGCAGTAGCTTCGATCGTGGCTGCGGAGCTGCCTCCAGGAGCCCCGCTCGAGGCTTTGAAGGCGCAGGCCGTGCTGGCGCGCTCATTCCTAGCGGCTTCGCCCCCGCGTCATCGAGACTTCGATTTCTGCGACACCACCCACTGCCAATTTCTGAGAGCATGGCCCAATCCAGGCCAAGACGCCTATCGTGCCGCCAGCGAAACCCGAGGCATCTTGCTCACCTATCGCGGTACCGCCATCGCCCCTCGATACTCCGCTGCCTGCGGCGGACACACGATTTCATCCGAAGCGGACGAGCCCGGCTCTCACGGGTACCGCTACCAGTCCGTACCCTGCAACTACTGTCTGCGCCACTCCGCAGAGCCCGCGCGCGGCCATCGGCTTGGGCTGTGCCAGCAGGGAGCCTCCGCCATGGCACTCAGCGGTGCAACGTACCGCGAAATCCTCAATCATTACTACCCTGGCACGAAAGTTACGGATTTCCACCCACGGTAGCGCCCACTTTCGATATACTGACGTGCTGATGCCCAATCTCCCGGACTATATTTCGAAGTCTGTCCCCAACCCGCAAACTAACCGCGCGCCCTGGTATGTGAACACGGCCCCGAGCTATGCAGGCATTTTCTTGTGGGTGGTTTTCTACGAGTCGCTTGCGCAAGGAACTCTGGAACATGCGGGTCCCCTCGTCTGTGTCTTGGCTCTCATCGCGGCTGGCCTGCTCAGCTATGGACTGTATTACTTCGTGCCCGCAATGCTCGGCATGCGGACGGGCTATCCGCTCTACGTGGTTGGTAGTTCAACCTTCGGAACCACCGGCGGCTATCTCATGCCAGGCTTATTGATGGGCTTGCTGCAAATTGGCTGGTTCGCGGTAGGAACGTTCTTCTCCACGCAGTTCATTCTCAAAGGACTTAAGATGGACGCCACGCCGGGCA
>JANXQZ010000477.1 GCA_025353235.1 Bryobacterales bacterium | reverse complement strand
CCAAGTGGAGAATCCTACAGATCTCGCCAAGCCAAAGTAGATGTCTACAGGCATCCACGATAGCTTCATGAAGGCGAATCCGGTTGTGGTTGCGTGAAATTCGTTGAGGACCCCGCGCAGGGTGTACATCCAGGCGTATGGATTTGCGGCGGTCCCGATGGCGAGGAACGCCGACCACCGCAGCAGGGCTCGCTTGAGGAATTCCTGGCGGTTCAGCAGATCCAAAATTACCGCAATTGCGATCGGGACAGCAGCGATGGGCAGGATCTCCGGATAGAGAGATACCAGTCCCGCAAGCAGGAGACCACCTCCGAGGATGGAACGCCAGTTCGATTCCGGCACAATTCCAAGCGAGATGAGGAGGAACAATGGGCCAAAGCCGAGGGTTTGGGCGAGCCAGTTCAGGCTGGCGGCCTCATGCACGAAGAGCACGTTGGTGCCGTAGATGATCAGGGCCAACAGCGCGCCGAAGGGAGAGGGAAGTAGCACTCTCGCCAGCAGCCAGAATCCGCAAAAAGAGACAAAAAGCCCTGCGGCGGTGGCAGGCATGAACGCGTTGAAGCCGTCAATTCCTGAGAGGGCGCTCGATTCCGCGAGGAAATATTGCGCGCCCATGCGCGCGCCCATGTGACGAGCAACCAGCATTTGGCTCATCCATGGGTAGGTGGTGGCGGAGTCCGTGGAGGCAAAGTAGGAATGATCCCGGACGAAGTCGGCGACCGAGCAGTAATACACTGCATCGTTGAATGGGGAAAAGCCCCCGTGAATGACGTAGGGCGCGAGGAACAGCCCAGTACATAGGGCGATGATTGCGAAAAGCCAAGGCAGGAGCGGATCAAAAGCAGCTCGTCTTACAACGAAGGCATCGGCGACAAGGCTAGCAGCAACGATGAAAAATGCGCTGAACTTGACCGGGACGCCGAGGTAATTCAGATTCGCGGCGACTAGCACCATTACGACCAATCCGAAGACTGGAGCGGCTATCCAGACTTCGGCTCGGCTGCGTCCCCGGCAAACGATCAAGGCTAGCCAGAACCCGCACACAAAAAGCGCGGAGATGGCAGTGAGTGTATAGGTGATCGCCTGGAGGTTCAAGAGCTAGGCCCTTGTACTACAACATCCTAATCCTTGCGGGGCAGCCAATCTTGGCTGCAGCCGGCTTTCCAGCCGGCTGGAGGCGCTGGAAAGCGCCTCCGCAGGCAAGATTGCCTGCCCCACAAAGCAGCCAGCCGCAACTAAGAAGAAATCAGGATTATGTAGTACGTGATCGTACACATTCTCTACCAATTACTAGCAAGCCGGGCGAACGTGCGGACGCAAATCCCAGTCGGACCTTTCGCCATGTAAGGCTTCGCTTCATCCAGCCAAGCAGTCCCGGCAATATCCAAATGCACCCAGGGCGTCTCGCCTACAAACTCCCTGATAAACATGGCTGCCGTAATAGAGCCACCCGCGCGTCCGCCGATATTGCCCAAGTCGGCGAAGGCGCTCTTCAGACTTTCCTTGTACTCCTCGTCCATCGGCATCTGCCACATCTTTTCGCCTTCGGTCTGAGATGCGGCAAGCACCTTTTGCAGGAAGCCTTCGTCGTTGGTAAAAGCCCCAATACGCAGGCTGCCCAGCGCCACCACAATCGCTCCCGTCAACGTGGCAGCATCCACCAAGTGAGTGCATCCGAGTTGCTTGGCGTAGGTAATCGCATCGATCAGGATCAGCCGACCCTCGGCATCCGTGTTCAAAACCTCCACGGTTTTGCCTGACATGGACGTGACGATATCGCCAGGACGCTGCGCCCGGCTGCCGGGCATATTCTCAACGGTAGGAATCAGCGCAGTAACTTGCACGGAGGGCTTGAGCTTTGAGATCGCCTGCATCGCCCCGATGACGGCAGCGCCTCCGGCCATGTCGTACTTCATCTTCTCCATTCCGTCGGACGGTTTGATGGAGATGCCTCCGGTGTCAAAGGTAACGCCTTTGCCCACCAATCCAAGATGGTCCTTAGACTCCGCACCCCCTGCTGGAGTGTATTTCAGAACGATCAGCGCAGCCGGTTCGGCGCTGCCCATCGAGACTCCGAGCAGGGAGCCCATGCCGAGCTGACGCATGCGGTCCTCATCCAGGACATCGCACTCTAAACCGCAGGCCGCCGCGACTTCCCGCGCATGTTCCGCCAGTTTCGTCGGCGTAAGCAGATTGCCCGGCTCGTTGCTGAGGGAGCGGGAAAAATTCTGGGCCTCGCCGAGAATGCTGCCGCGGTCCACGGCAACCTGCGAGGTTCCGAGAACAGTGAAAGAGTCCACGTGCTTGTCGTTTTTCTTGGGGTCGGTTTTATGCCGGTCGGGCTCGAAATCGCCCAGAATCGCGCCTTCCACAACCGCTGAAATGAACTCGTCGGACGCGGATGCGCCCAAGCTCACAGCGATCGAGCGGATCCCTTTGCCCTTCAAGGTTCGCAGCACGGAGCCCGATAAATTACGAGCCTCCGCTGCAGTGAACTTAGCTTCCGCGCCTGCACCGGCCAGAACCAGCCGCTTCGCCTTCAAGCCGGACGCACTGTGCAGAATGGCAATTTCAAGGCTCTTCCCGGTAAACTCGCCGGAATCATACAAGTCGGCTAAGCGGGCATCTGCCATCCCCGAGGGCTTCACGCCGTCATGGCAAAAAAGTACCAGCGCGTCCGCTTCAACCGTGTCTGGAGCGCCAGGCGCTAAACGTATTTCCATTAATCTCGTTGTCTCCCTACGGCGGCGCGCGCTTCCGCTTGCGTTTCCTTATTCCGCTCCGCCTCTCGCTTATCGTGAATTTTCTTACCCTTGCCCAGCGCTATCTCGCACTTGATGCGCCCTTCCTTCAGGTACATCTTAGTGCAGATGAGCGTCAGCCCTTTTTCGCGCGTCTTGCCTCGCAGCTTGTCGATTTCGGCGCGATGCAGCAACAGCTTGCGACGCCTCACCGTCTCGTGATTGCTCCGGTTTCCGTGCGAATAGTGGCTAATGTGGGCGTTCATCAGCCAGGCTTCATTGTCCTGAACCTCGGCGAAGCTGTCTTTGAGTTGAACCCGGCCATCCTTGGCGGCTTTTACCTCGGTGCCGGTCAGGACCAAACCTGCCTCGTACCGGTCCGTCAGCAGGTAATTAAAGCTTGCCTGGCGATTGTCAGCCAGGATTTTAAACGCCGGGTCTTTGGATTTTGTACTCAACGAATTTCTATCAACGATGGCAAAGCCTGCTACGTCAAGGAGTTATGTGGTGGTTTGCCGCACGCAGGCGAAATCTTAGTCTATCACAGGCCTTATAAACGGAATAAAATGATTGCTGGCAACAACTTACGTGCGCTAACCGGGCTGTCGATTCTGCTCCTGCTGTGTCCCCAGCCGGAGCTGCTGGCGAAAAAAAATAAGAAAGGGGATAAGTATCTCCAGTTGGGCCGGGAGGCGGAAGCACGGAAAGATTTCGAGCAAGCGCTGGATTTGTTTAATCAGGCATTGAGCGAAAATCCCTCGGACGCGGCCTACATCCTCGCTATGCGCCGCGCTCGCTTCGAGGCTGCCGAAATGCATGTGCAAGCAGGCCAGAAAATGCGCGACAACGGCCAGATCGAAACAGCGCTGGTGGAATTTCAGAAGGCATTTGCGGTAGATCCTTCTTCCGCCATCGCACTGCAGGAACTCAAGCGCACGGCCGAAATGCTGGAGAGAAACAAGAGGGGAGGCATGTCGGCCAGCGAGGCGGCTATGACGCCTGTGGACATCGAGAGAAAAGCGGCGCAGCAGCGGATTGAGTCGCTGATGCCCGTGCCTCAGTTGAAGCCGATTACCAACCAGATCAGCGCGTTAAAGATGAATAATCAGCCGCCCCGCGTGCTTTATGAAACGGTAGGCAAACTGGCTGGCATCAACGTGGTTTTCGATCCTCAATTCCAGAGCGCCGGCAAAAACGTCAATCTCGATCTCACCAACACCACGTTGGACGAGGCTCTAGATTACATCGCCATGCTGACCAAAACGTTCTGGAAAGCGATCAGCGCCAATACCATCTTTATTGCCGAGGACAACGTTACTAAGCGGCGCGACTATGAGGACCAAGTGGTGAGGGTGTTCTATCTCAAGAACATCACGTCGGTTCAGGAGTTCCAGGAGATCGTGACAGCGGTGAGGTCGGTCACCGATATTCGGCGAATGTTTACGTACAATGCGCAGAACGCTGTGATGTGCCGCGGCACGGTGGATCAGATCGCACTCGCGGAAAAACTGTTTCACGACCTGGATAAGCCGAAGGCTGAGGTGGTGGTGGACGTTTTGGTTATGGAAGTGAATCGGGACCGAACTCGCAACCTTGCCGCAGGACTTACGTCAGGCTCGCAGACTGGATTGGTTTTGCCGATCGGGTTTTCCCCGCGCAATCCGATCTTGAGCGGACTTACCACGCCAGCCACTACCACTCCCGCGCCCACCTCCGGCGGCACAGCGGGCGGCGCGGCAACGCCCGGCAGCATTACGCCTTCTCCGACCCCCTCTACAGCCTCTGGCAGCGGCGCGATCTCGCTCAACCGGATTGGCCAAGTCACGTTGAACGATTTCTCGATTTCGCTCCCCGGCGCGCTGCTCCAGGCCATCGCGACCGACAACAGCACGAAGGTAATGCAATCTCCGCAAGTTAGGGCGTCGGATGGCCAGAAGGTCTCGCTGCGCATCGGAGACAAGGTGCCTTACGCAACGGGAAGCTTTCAACCGGGAGTGGGAAGCGTGGGAGTTAGCCCTCTGGTGAGCACTCAGTTCAGCTTCGCCGAAGTTGGCGTGAACGTGGACATCACTCCGCACGTGCACGGAACCGACGAGCTAACGCTGCATGTGTTGGTGGAGGTGTCTAACGTTAGCCGCACAGTCACAATTGGAGGCGTGGATCAGCCCGTTATTTCACAACGCAAAAACGAAGCCGAAGTACGGCTGCGCGACAACGAAGTCACGCTGCTGGGCGGTTTGATGCAGACCCAGGATACGAACTCGATCTCCGGAATTCCAGGAATCGTAAATATCCCGGTCCTCGGCGGATTGCTCTTTGGAAGCCACAACAAGGACGTGAATCGGCAGGAGTTGCTGATCGCCTTAATCCCGCATATTGTGCGATCGCAGAATATGGCGGCAGTGGATCTGCGCGCAGTAGCGGCGGGAACCGATCAAAACGTGAAGGTGATGTTCGCACCGCACACTGACATTCCGGCAGCGGCTCAGCCCAGCGCTCCTCCTGCCGCTCCAGCGAATCCCGCGCCTGCGGCTCCCGCAGCGGCAATTCCAGCGGGCAGCCCCGATGCGGCTGGCGCTCCCGGCCTGACCTTTGTGCCAGCCGGGATCCAACTGCCTCTCAGCGCACCCGCGATTGTCACGCTGCAGGTACAGAACGCGGTGGACCTGTTCTCTGCGCCTTTCAAGCTCAAATGGGATCCCAAACTGTTGCGGCTGAACCAAGTTACTCCTGGCACCCTGATCGGAGATGGCAGCCCTCAAGTGAATCCGCCAACCATCGATATTCGGAATGACGCGGGCGAAGCCTCCATCACTTTGAGCCGGATCGCCGGAGCTCCGGGCGTGACCGGCTCGGGCCCTTTGGTGGCGCTCTCATTTATGGCCGTGGGCAAAGGAACGGGGACGATTACCGTCACAGAGGTTGCGCTGAAGGATTCCAAGCAGCAACCCATTACCGTGACGGCACCGTTCATGTCGGTAGTCGTACAGTAGCATGCGACGGAAAGGACAACGCGGGCTGACACTGATCGAGCTGATCGTAGCGTTCACGATCCTGATGCTGCTTTCTGCGATGGCCATCCCTCTAGCTCGCTACAGGATCCGGCGCGAGAGGGAACAGCAATTGCAGTACGCGCTGAGGGAAATTCATGACGCGATCGATAAGTACAAGGACGCGGCGGACGGGGGCAAGCTGGGCCCCATAAAATTGGGAACAGACGGGTATCCGGAAACCCTGGACGTTCTGGTGGAAGGAGTAAAGCTGTCCGGCCAAGTGGACAAGAAAATCAAGTTCCTGCGACACATTCCGAAGGATCCCATGACCAATTCCCGCGAATGGGGAAAGCGGAGCACGCAGGACGATCCGAAGGGAAACTCATGGGGAGGGCAGAATGTTTTTGACGTATTTACAAAGAGCACGGAAAAGGCGCGCGATGGAACTCCCTACTCAGAGTGGTAAGCGCAGCGGCTTCACCCTGATCGAGTTGATGATTGTGATGGCGATCATCGCGATCATCATGTCGATCGCGGTGCCGATTTACAATCGGTCAATTACGCGGGCCAAGGAGAGCGTGCTCAAGAATAACTTGTTCACGCTGCGGACCGTGATCGACGAGTATACCTACGACAAGCAGAAGGCGCCGCAAGGTCTGCAGGACTTGGTGAGCGAGGGGTATTTGCGGCAGATTCCAACGGATCCGGCTACGGGAACGAGCGATTCCTGGGTACCGATTATGGAGGACGCGCTGAGCGCCGTGAACCAGAGCGAACCGGGAATCTTCGACGTGAAGAGCGGGTCTGATAAGAC
>JANXQZ010000455.1 GCA_025353235.1 Bryobacterales bacterium | reverse complement strand
GACAAGGAAACCCTTGTTCCATCGGCATGGGTGATCTTTGGAGAACATGGTCCGCTGCCTTGATTCGGATCGATTGAGTCGTAATATGTCAATATGTGCACGTCTTCCCTCAACAAAACGATGCGGAACGAGGCACTTGGGCTGCCATTCATAGTACCGCCGCTTCGCTCCTCAACGTAATTCATCTCCATACTATTCATCATCCCCCTTTTGGTTGCATCGGCGGCAGCGTAATACTCCTTTACTCTGGTCCATCGTTCTCGCTGTGCAACTCGTTGAACATTTCCTCGACTGGAAAGGGCAGCTTTGAGCCATCGCTAAGTGTCAGCGTGATCGATGAGACAAGGCGGAGAGACTTTTCGTCCACAAAGACGAATTGCCTCTCCTTGTCCGGGTCGAGCACAATGATATTCGCAACACCGAGGGCGTCATAGTCTAGGCATCTCTCAAGAATATCGTCCAGCGTATCGTCGGGTGATTTGATCTCGATCACGATGATGGGGACATTCACGACAACTTTGCCTTTCGCGTAGGGCTTCTCCACCGCCATGACGTCCGGGATTCGATGACGACCGCCACCAATCGACAAACGTCCTTCAGTAAACACGCCCAATCGATGCCGTTTGCTCAAGTGCTGAAGAAACGAAACAACCAGCGTTTGTAGCAGCGAGTGCATTTGAGTTCCCACATTTCTTCCAATCAGCACGCCGTCAATATAGTCGCAATCCGGGTCGTAGCTGGTATTCAAGTATTCATCCAGAGATACTTCAGCTGTGGTGGCAGGCATAGCACCTTTATTCTAAGCGTGGATCTCCTGCAAACTCCATACTCGGATGGGGTCGCGCTTATTGGATACGATGGCTTGGGCGGCGGCCTTGGCGCCGCTCATCGTCGTGATGCATGGCACGCGATAGGCGACAGCCCCGCGTCGGATCGCCTGTTCGTCGGTAAACGAATGGCCGCCGGTCGTCGTATAAATCACCAGAGTCAGGGAGCCAGCCTTCAATAAATCAACGGCATTCGGGCGCCCTTCATTCACCTTGAACACTGTCTTCACGGGCAGTCCTGCGCCCTTCAGAACGGCAGCAGTTCCGCGCGTTGCGGCTAGTTGAAAACCATACTCGACAAACTTACGAGCCACTTCGACCGCCGCTGCCTTATCTCGATCGTTGACGCTGATAAACAAAGTCCCGTGATCCGGGATCGGCGTCCCGGCGCTGAGTTGCGCCTTCGCGAACGCCTCGCCAAAGCTCTCGCCGATTCCCATCACCTCGCCAGTCGATCGCATCTCAGGCCCCAGCGCGGGATCCACGCCGGGAAACTTATTAAACGGAAATACGGGTGATTTGACGAATGATCGTGATACGTTCAGCACGCTATCGGTCTGGTTGGGAACCATATCGGCGAAGTCGGAAAGCCTCTTCCCCAACATCAGGCCGACCGCGATTTTCGGGAGCGCAACCCCGGTCGCCTTGCTCACATACGGAACCGTTCGAGAAGCGCGCGGGTTCACTTCCAGCACATACACAGTGCCGCTTTGAATCGCGTACTGCACGTTCATCAGGCCAATCACGTGCAACGCTCGGGCTAGCTTCGTGGTGTAGTCGCGAATCGTAGCTAGCTCGCGGGCGGAGAGCGTCTGCGGCGGCAGTACGCAGGAGCTGTCTCCCGAATGCACGCCCGCTTCCTCGATATGTTCCATTATGCCCGAGATCAGGACGTTGCCGTCCATATCGCACAGGGCGTCGACGTCCACCTCGGTCGCATCCTCGAGGAAGCGGTCGATCAAAACCGGCCGGTCCTGCGAGAATGTGACGGCCTCCCGCATATAGCGCCGGACCGTGTCTTCGTCGTAAGCGATCACCATGGCGCGGCCTCCCAGCACATAGCTAGGCCGCACGAGAATCGGAAACCCGAGGCGTCGGGCCACAGTGCAGGCCTCCTCCGCGCTGGTGGCGGTTCCGTTCGGAGGCGAGGGAATCTTCAGCTCGTCGAGCAGCTTGCCAAAGAGCTTACGGTCCTCCGCCAAATCGATGTTCGCCGGGTCGGTTCCAATGATCGGCACTCCAGCGGCCTTCAGCGGCAACGCTAAGTTGAGCGGAGTCTGTCCGCCGAACTGAACAATCACTCCGTCAGGCTTCTCGGTGTCGCAAATATTGAGCACCTCTTCCAAGGTGAGCGGCTCGAAGTACAAGCGGTCGCTCGTGTCGTAGTCCGTGGAGACAGTCTCGGGATTGCAGTTGACCATGATTGACTCGTGGCCGAATGCCTGCAGAGCGAACGACGCGTGGCAGCAGCAGTAATCGAACTCAATGCCCTGCCCGATGCGATTCGGCCCGCTGCCGAGAATCATCACTTTCTTGCGATTAGTCGGGGCCGACTCGTCTTCCGATTCGTAACTCGAATAAAGATAGGGCGTGAAGCTTTCGAATTCGGCGGCGCAGGTGTCAACACGATTGAACACGGCGCGAATACCCAGCGCCTTCCTCCGGGCGCGCACGGTAAGCTGATCCGTCTTCCACATGCTGGCCAAGCGGGTATCGGAGAGCCCGTCGCGCTTAGCTTTCCTGAGCTTGATCGGCGAAATAGTCTCCAGTGTTTCACCCGCCAGATCCGTTTCCAAATCGACGGCCTCCTTCATCTGCCGTAAGAACCAGGGATCTATCTGAGTAATCTCGTTGACTTGCTCCGGGGTCCAAGCTTGCTCCATGG
>JANXQZ010000449.1 GCA_025353235.1 Bryobacterales bacterium | reverse complement strand
GCCAAATTTGGCGCGAGCGGAGAAGAAGTCAGAATAATGTAGTACAGGACGCACCAGAAGAGATGCGGCCTTTGTTTTGCGACCGAGACTAACCCCCATCATGGCGCTCCTCACTCTCGTCCGTCATGGCCAAGCATCTTTCCTTTCTGACAACTACGACAAGCTCTCGCAACTTGGCGAGCGCCAAGCCAGAAAACTAGGCGAGTATTGGGCTCGCGCCGCAGTCGCGTTTGACCAAGTCTACTTTGGCCCCGCAGAGAGACACATCCGCACTGGCGAACTGGCCAGCGAAGCCTACTTGCAAGCCGGGCTGCCATGGCCCACTCCCATCCCCCTGCCCGAAGTGGACGAGTACTCGGGCATTGAAGTGATGCGCGCCTTTCTCCCCGGACTCATGGAGAAGCACGAAGACATCCGCGCCTTGGAAGCTCAATTCCGAGCCGCCGACGATCGCGGCGCGGCAGCTCGGGTCTACGATCGTCTCTTCCAGCGCATCACCCGCATGTGGGTGGCTGGGGAACTCGATTCGCCCGAAATTGAATCGTGGCAACAATTCTGCGAACGCGTGGAGCGCGGAATTGCGCGCGTGCAACAAGGCTCGGAAAAGAACGGAAGAATTGTAGTGTTTACATCAGGCGGAGTGATTGCTGCAACCGCGCGTCTCGCTCTCGAACTTTCACCCCAGAAGACGCTCGAACTTAGCTGGACATCGCGCAACGCCAGCTACGCCGAGTTCCTGTTCTCAGGCGACCGGTTCTCGTTTGGGGCATTCAATGCCGTGCCTCATCTCGAAGATCCAGCACTAATCACGTATCGCTAGTGTAACTGTTTGGGAATCCCCAGGGTCTAACCAGTGACATGGGAGGTCGTGCAATGCCCGAAGGCAAAGTATTCGAGGTCCTCCTAGTGGAAGACAATGCAGCCGATGTGCGCCTCACTCAGGAGGCGCTCAACGAGACTAAGCTGCCATATCAATTGCACGTTGCCAGGGACGGAGTGGAGGCGATTCGGTTTCTCCGCCGTGAAGGCGAATACGCGGATGTCCCTACGCCCGAGCTGATCCTGCTCGATTGGAACCTGCCGAAGATGGATGGCCGCGAAGTGCTGGGCGAGATCAAAGGAGACGCCGCACTCAGGAGCATCCCAGTGGTGGTGCTTACGACCTCGCGAGCCGCCATTGACATCGCCCACGCGTACGATCTGCATGCGAACTGTTTCATCACCAAGCCCGTGAACGTGTTTCAGTTCTTCGAGGTGATCAGCGCCGTTGAGCAGTTCTGGCTTCAAACCGCCACTTTGCCAAGCACAAGAGCAAAGTCCGGTATGTCAAACTGAAATTAGATTGATGAAGCGCGCGCTCCTGGTTCTGATGATCATTGCCATTCCGCACCTTGCGGCCCAGACGGGCGGCGTCTCCAGCGAGTGGGACGTGCGCAGATTGCTGGACGCCTTGGTGGTACAAACTGACCATCTTAAGTCGGTGATCGCTCAGGTCAAGACGGATGCGATGGTCGAAAATGGCGCTCCTCAAACTTATATCTCACAATGGAAGACGGCGCAGACCGAGCTGACCTATCTTCAGGGTTCGGTGGAATCGCTTGCCAAGCAGCCCGAGCGGCTTCCTCTGGCGCTAGATGCCTTTTTCCGCATGCAGGCGATGGAATCCACACTCGCTTCCGTCTTCGAGGGCATGCGCAAGTATCAGAACCCCGCGCTTGCCGATCTGCTGCAAGGCGTAGTGAATGAAAACAGTACGAATCGAGATCGGCTTCGGCAATACATTCAGGATCTTTCGGTGCAGAAAGAACAAGAGTTTCAACTGGCCGACAAGGAGGCTCAGCGTTGCCGGGCCACACTCTTGCATGAGCCAGCCCCCCGGGAGAGGCGAAAGTGACTGAAGCAGCCGTTTTTGTTTGCAGCATCTGCAGCGAACCTTCTACGCAAATTTGCGTGGCTTGCACGAAGGACGCGTGTCGCAACCATCGATGTGAACGTTGCAAACGGTGCAGTGACTGCTGCGAATGCGAGATGCCGCTCACCGCTCCAGAGCCGTTGCCGGTAGCTGCGGACCCAGTGGAGGCCGTGCCGCATGTACCGGAAGTTCAGGAGCCCGACGTCCCTGATTCGAGCTTCCATGAGTCTCCAGAATTTCAAATCTGAATTGGTAAAGCGGCGGGCGTTGCTGATCGTGCCGTTCGCATTTGCAGGCTTGGTCGCGGTGTCGTCGAAAAGCGCGCCGAGGGATAAGAGCCAAGAAGATCCCAATCAAGAGATTGAGATTGTCGAGTTCGACGACCGCGGGCGTCGGATCGGTTTGAAGCGCGTGCACAAAGTAGCGAAGTCAGACGCGGAATGGAAGCAGCAACTCAGTGCGCAGCAATTCTACGTGACCCGGCGAGGGTCCACCGATTCTGCCTTTACCGGCACCTATTATGAGTTTCACGGGGCAGGGCTGTACCGATGTGTCTGCTGCGGCACCGCTCTCTTTAGTTCCGACACGAAGTTCGATTCTGGTACGGGCTGGCCAAGTTTTCGGGCCCCAATCGCCCAGGAAAACGTTCGCGAGATTAAGGACATGAGCATGTTCATGGAGAGGGTGGAAGTAGTTTGCAAGCGTTGCACCGCTCACCTCGGTCATGTGTTTGAAGATGGGCCTGCGCCCACGAACCTGCGCTATTGCATGAACGAATCTGCGTTGCGGTTTGCTCTCTTCCCCGGATTGGAGCAATAGTCCTGTGATTTCGCGCCGAGCCATGTTGGCAGGCGTGGGTTCGTCAATGATGGCTGCGGGTCAACCCGAGAAGCCCAACTTTCTATTCATTCTGGCGGACGACCACGCCGGGTACGTCTTGGGCGCCGACGGGAACAAGCTCGCCCGCACGCCCAATCTCGATCGCTTGGCCGCTGAAGGGACCCGCTTTTCGAGCCACTATTGCAACTCGCCGGTTTGCACTCCGTCGCGCCAGAGTTTCTTCACTGGCCAGTTGCCGCACATGGCCGGAGTCACGCGATTGCCGACCCCGCTGTCTGAAGAGAAGCCCACTCTGGCAAAGCAGTTTCGCAAAGCCGGATACACGACGGCGGTCTTCGGGAAAATGCATTTCAATCGTCCTGGAACGGACGGGATGCATGGGTTTGACGCGGTTCGCACAGAAGAAATTCTGACCGCCGCATGGCAGAGGGACACGATTCCGCGTGCGCTTCCTGCGGGAACTCCGGTTAAGCCGGCGTGGAAGCCGCTCAAGGACCCCGCGCGCATCTGGCTGAATGCCGACAAACTGCCCTGTCCCCGCTACGATGCCGACATGCGAGCCACCTATCAGATGCGTCTCGTGCACAAGTATCTGGACGACAATCGGGAGCGGCCCTTCGCCCTGTGGGTGAGCTTTCTGGAACCGCACTCGCCCTACGATTTTCCTTTCGAGTATCGCCACAAATACGATGCGGCGAAATTCCACGTGCCCAAGCCCGGGCCGGAGGACGCGTGGCAGATTCCCCTGATCTTCCGCGACCTGAGCGACGGTGACAAGCAGGGCATCAACGCAGCCTATTACACCTCGGTCGAGTATCTGGATCGAAACATCGGCTTGCTGCTCCAGAAGTTGAAGGAAACGGGACTTGAGCGGAACACTATGGTGGTGTACATGGCGGACCATGGCTACAATCTCGGTCAACACGGCCGTTTCGAGAAGCATTGCGGTTTCGATCCAGCCTTGCGGGTGCCGCTGATCATGCGTCATCCGGGGCGAATCAAATCCGGCGTGGTGCGCGATTTAACCGAGCACGTCGACGTGCCCGCGACCATCGTCGACATTCTCAACCTCGATCCCCTGCCCATAACGCACGGTCGCAGTCTGCGCCGTTATCTCGAAGGCAAGCAGCCCCAAGCGCGCGATCACGTTTTCAGCGAGTACCTGGAGAACGAGGAGGCGTATATTCGGACAGATCGCTGGAAATTCATCTACTGCACTGGCAAGCGCGAGCGCAAAGATGGATACGTGACCGACAATCCAACCCCGGGTCGCTATCGAATTCTGTATGACCTGCGGGAAGATCCCGGCGAGTTGTATAACGTAATCAAAGATCAGGAAAGGATCGGCGCGGAGTTGCAGAGGCTAATGCTACAGCGCTTCCGGACAACTCATCCCGACGTTTCCCTAGAACCGAAACTCGCCAACGAAGACGAGATTCTCGATTGGTATTTGCGACCGCGCGATACTTAAGACCTCTCCTACAATATTTCCGCCGCTCATTCGTCCACACTGATGGATGCAAGAGGCGCTGATCGTAAATCAAATGGAAGGCGATCAAGATCGGCGAATCTCCGAAACCATCAACCTGGAGCGAACCCGGCTGCGCAACTTCATCCGGAAGCGTGTGCCGGATCAGCGGGATGTCGAAGATATCCTGCAAGACGTCTTCTACGAACTGATCGAGGCATTGCGGCTGATGCAGCCGATCGAGTATGTCGGCGCTTGGCTGTTCCGGGTGGCTCGCAATCGGATTACGGATCTCTTTCGCAAGAGGACCTCGGAAGCGCTCAGCGATCCGATCGCAGTTGCAGAGAATGGCGACGCGCTTCTATTGGAGGACCTGCTCCCGTCGGCAGAAGCCGGACCAGAGGCAGCTTATGCTCAAACTGTGCTTTTGGAAGAACTCGACGCTGCCCTAAACGAGCTTCCTGCAGAGCAGCGCGATGTATTTGTCGCGCATGAACTGGACGGATATAGCTTCAAAGAAATCGCGGCGCAGACCGGCAATAGTGTGAACACTCTGCTTTCGCGCAAGCACTACGCGGTGCTCCATCTGCGCCGCAGGCTTCAGGCCATATACGACGAATTTACGAAGAGGTAAGGGAGAAACTATGAAAAGGAATTGGAAGAAAAGAGGATTGAAGTTTGCGATTTTCGCGATGATCGGGGTTGCCGGTTTTGGACTGGCGGTCCTGCAATTGTGGAACACGCTGATGCCGAGCATCTTCGGGTTGCACACGATTACGTTCTGGCAAGCGCTAGGGCTCTTGGCTCTGAGTTGGATACTCTTTGGACGCTTAGGCATGTCGCGCTTCAGACCAGCATATGCCTCACACTGGCGGCACCGCATGGCAGAGCGCTTGGAGCAGATGCCTCCCGATCAGAGGGAAAAATTCCGTCAAGGACTGAAGGACCGGTGCGGACGATCTGAAGGATCAACGGACCAGAAGGTCTGACCGATCAACCACCAGCTTCGCGATGCGCTCCCGATGCCACGTCGCATCGCCGAACGCAATTTCCGATCCCTTCGCTCGCCGATAGTAAAGGTGAACATCGTTTTCCCAGGTGAATCCCATGCCGCCGTGGACCTGGATCGCACGATTGCCCACCTCTCTATACGAGTCGCTTGCGTATGCCTTGGCAACCGACACGGCCGTGGCCGCTTCCGGCGTATTCTCGCTCATGGCCCAAGCCGCGAAGTAGGCCGCCGAGCGCGAGCTCTCTGACCAAACCAGCATGTCCGCGCACATGTGCTGGACTGCCTGGAACTGGCCAATAGGGCGTCCGAACTGCTTGCGGGTCTTCGCGTATTCCACCGCGATCTCCAGCAGGCGTTGCATGCCGCCCACCATCTCGGCAACCAACCCCACCGTGGACACGGCAAATGCATGCTCGAGAGCCGCCACCGCACGGTCACCTTTCGCCAGCAGCGCGCCTTCTGGAACGGCGGCTGCATCGAACATCAACTCGTATAGCTTGCGGGTTCCGTCGAGCGCCGGTGTTGGACGCGCCGCCATTCCCGATGCGCTTGACGGAACAATGAAGAGTGCCAGTTCACCGTCCAGTCGAGCGGCGCAGACTACAAAGTCCGCCACCGCTGCATCCGGTACGAAGCGTTTGCTTCCGCTCAAGACATAACCGCCGTTGTGCGCGTACGCGTGCATCCGGACGCGTTCTGGTGACCAGCATGCGCTCTCTTCCAAAAAGGCTAGGGTCGCTTTTGCCTCGCCACGGCAAATCGCCCCAAGGTATTGCTGCTTCTGCGCCTCGCTTCCCGCATGCTGGATCGCGCTGCCGGCCAGCAAGACGGTTGAGAGGTACGGTCCCGGGAGCAATGCTCGGCCCATCTCTTCGAGCACTGCCGCCATCTCCACCATGCCCATTCCGAATCCGCCGTACTCCTCGGGAATGAGGATCCCCATCCAGCCTTGATCGGCCATCTTCTTCCACAACGCAGAATCGAAAGCCGAATCAGTCTCGATCAGTCTGCGTACTTCCGAGGACGGACACTCCGCCGCAAGGAACTGACGCGTGGTGTTCTTCAAAGTTTGCTGTGTTTCCGAAAGCCCGAATTGCATGCGTCCTCTAGTAGCTCTTTGGCAAGCCGAGCACAAAGTGCCCGACAATGTTGCGCTGGATTTCGGAAGTGCCCGCCTCGATGGTGTTGCCGCGCGAGCGAAGATAATTGTAAGCCCATTGGCCGTCGTCGATGGCCCCGCCGCTGGTAAGCTGCGCATACGGCCCCAGCAACTCGCTCGCGACCTGCTGAAAGCGCTGATTCAGTTCGCTCCAAAATATCTTCTGAATAGACCCTTCTGGACCCGGAACGCCGCTCTGGCTCATGCGCGTGACTGAGCGCATTTGATTTAGGCGCATGATCTCGATGTCGATATAGCTTTGAGCCAGCTTCTGTCGGATCACAGGATCCTCAGCAGCAGGCCGGCCATTCCGTTCGATGATGTGGGATAACTCCGTTAGGCGGTCGAACTGCCGCTTGAAGGTGATCTGAATGCCTGCGCCGAGAGTTGCCCGCTCATGCATCAGCGTTCCCATCGCGACTCCCCAGCCCTCGCCAACCTTGCCCAGAACGTTTTCAATAGGCACTCGGACATCGCGGAAAAACAGCTCGTTGAACTCCGTTTCCCCAGTCATTTGGCGCAGAGCCCGGACCTCCACGCCGGGGCTTTTCATGTCGACCAGAATGTAAGTGAGCCCGTGATGCTTGGCGGAGGTCGGGTCGGAGCGGGTGAGAAGCGCACACCAGTCGGCTGCCCAGCCATAGCTCGTCCAAACCTTTTGGCCGTTGACCACGTAATGGTCGCCATCCAGATGTGCGTCCGTACGAATGCCAGCCAAGTCCGACCCTGCGTTCGGTTCCGAAAACCCTTGGCACCAAATCTCGTCCGCGCTCAAAATGTTTGCCAGGTAGCGCTTCTTCTGAGCGTCGGTTCCGTAGTTGACGATGGTGGGGCCGATCAGCATCAAGCCGAGAACATTCGCTAACGGCGGGGCAGTAGCGCGAGCCATCTCTTCAGTGAAGATCACCTGCTGCATGAGCGAAGCGCCGCGGCCTCCGAATTCCTTGGGCCATGCGATCCCTGCCCAGCCCGCTTGAAATACTTTCTTTTGCCACTCGCGGAGGAATGCGAAGCGGTCTTTCATGTCCTCGGTGGCGCGGCGGCTTTCCCAGTCCTTGGGCACATTTGCCTGCAGCCAGGCGCGAACTTCATCGCGAAACTGCCGCTCGTCCGGGGTCAGATTCAGATCCATGTTGGTCATAGCATATCATTGAGTTCCTCAACCTCGGCCGGGCGCGCAGGCCAGCGAGATGAGTGGCTACACAGATACGAAGGACACTACTCTCGTCCGAAATAGCCGGTCTTCGTCCTCACCGTAAGTCCGGGACGCTTTACCCGGATCTTGAGCTTATGGAACGTTCCGTCCATGGCAGTCGTGGAATGGTAAGCCAGCTCGTACGATGAGCGCAATTGTGCGCCAATCTGCTGAAAGGACTCGCGCATATCGGCCTTCTCCGCATCGAAATCTGCGCCCCCAGTCTCGCGGCACAGGCGCTCAATCACGCTGATCCCATATTTATTGCGAGCGTTCAGTTGCCCTTTTTTAATCTCGGTATACCGAATGCCAAAGATCATCACGTTCTCGCTCTGAGCCGCTTCTATGGCATCCAGCATGTGATGGGAGCTTGCATTGTCCTCGCCATCGCTAAACACGATCAGGGCCTTGCGCGGTGCTTCCGCACCTGCCAGTTTTACCGTGGTGGCATAGAAGAGCGCATCGTAAAAGGCCGTGCCCAACACTCTATGCTCCAAGGGACCAATCTCTAGCAGGTTGCCCTTCCCTTTGTCGTGCTCAAGTGCCTTCAGGCCGTCCAGCAACTCCCCCGCAGAAGGGGAGAAGTCGTTTGCCAGCCGCAGACGATTTCCGAAGCCCAACAAAAAAGCGCGGTCACGCGGGGTCAAGGTGTCTTTCAGGAACGCCCTCAAGTCGTGCTCATGCTGCTTCACGAAATGCTCCTGACTTCCGCTCACGTCCACTACCAAGCCGAGCGTCAAAGGCAGATCGGCACTGTGGGCGAAATAGGAGATAGTCTGAAGAGCCCCATCATCGACCACTTCGAAATCGTCCTTGGTCAGATCCGTGACAAGCCTGTTCGCGGCATCCCGAACCGTGAATGCAACGTTGACCAGGCGAACGTTTACCCGAATTCGTGGCTCATCTTGGGCTAAGCTGCACACGAGCATGCCCAAGATACCGATCGGTAGAACTATGACGCTACGTCTCACCAAGCTTACTACGCGCGACGCGCACGTCGAGATGCAAACTAAAAGACAATCTTCAGAGCGAACTGCATTTGCCGCATAGATGTCCGGGTGCTCGTGATGGATCCAAAGCTCGTCGGGGGCGCATAATAATTGGTATTTGGAT
>JANXQZ010000440.1 GCA_025353235.1 Bryobacterales bacterium | reverse complement strand
GCTACCCCGAGTTTCCCGCCTTCGATGCGGGGGCCTTCGGTAATGTGGCAGTCCCGACCATCGACTGGATGGATAAAACCAAGACCTATATCGATCCCTTGACAGGCGTGCTGATCAAGAGGGTAACCGGGCCCAAGGACCTCCTGAACACCGCCGGCGTGCGGCAAGTATTTACCTACGCGCGGGATCTAAACGGATCCTGGACCAATGCCGTGAATGCGCTTGCCAATCAATCCAGCAGCGTGTTTGCAACAACTGTTACTCCCAACGCTCCGTTGTTCCTGCCGTGGGCACCCGGCACGTTTAACTCAGCGCACGCTTCCTTCGATGCATCCCCAGAGCCGGTGGATGTGCGGCTGAGAGCGTTCTGTTCGACGAGTAACGGCGGCATGCTGCAAGCTTGCATGTCGCTCGATAGCGGCCAAACTTGCGCTACCGATTCGATCGATATTTCATGCCCTACCTCGTTTGGGGAAGTGGCAGTGCCAAGCAATTATCCCGCCCCGATGTACTCGGGATGGGGGATCCAGTCGCAGCCGCTTTCAAAGAATGCCGTGAGCACTTACAACACTCCTACGGTCACGGTGAGCGGCAACAAGGTGACGTGGGTAAGCGAGAATACGCGCGCCATCAAGTTTTTCGCAAACCGGGCAGCGGGCTCAAAGCTTCAGATCCTGGGCACCAGCCCCAGCTGCGCGGGAAACTACTGCACGGTCGCCAGCTACGACAGTCCCGACCAGATCACTATTCAGGAAAGCGTGCCTTCTCCGGTTACGGCTTCGATGCAGGATATCGGCGCGGGAATTCGGGTTTGGCTTAAGAATACTGGAGGATCGCCTTCGGTGAACGCTAACTTCACATACGATTACTCGACCGCGGACCAGTTCTTCGGCGGCGTAAACGCGGAGTTCGATACGTGCTCCGGCCTGCCCATCACGGACATCTTGACTGACGCTGCCGGCAATCCTCTCAGTGCTCCCTTGAGTGGCTACTTATGCAATATCGGTGAACAGGGTCCTGCCGACCTTATGCTGTGGATTCCGTCCACGGGGGAGGCGCGGCTCATGTCCACATACGCGACAGGAGACGGAAATCGATACTATCCCCCCGGGAATCCGTTTTCGGCATCTGACTCGAAGTCGCTCTTTGCAACTGACCGCGTCGGCAATCTTTGGAAGGGGACCCTGAACAGCACCGCCGGAGTCTATCGGGAGTACGTTCCCGTTTCTGGCGTGAATGTGCCCGACAACGTAACGTGGACAAACCTGTCTGCCACCAGCACTTCAGTTGAACAGCAACTGCAAGCATTAGGCGTGGCGGCGACCACGGCCTACGCCTCGGGCTTATTTACGAAACCCAGCTTCATCGGGATTGTAGGAGGTTATGCGCTGTACGACTCGAAGACATCGCAGGACGGGCGCGACGGACCGTGTATTCGCATCCGGACGCTTGGGGATACTAATCAGATCGTAGACGCGGTAACTAGTTTCGATAAGTATCCTATGCGCTGGGGAGCGTGTCACGCGGGACCGGCTGGGAATGGCAGCTTGCTAAACCTGACCGTAAATGCCGCGATCGCGCACGATAGCACCTCGAACCCGCTCGCAGGACCTTGGCGGCTGACTATTACGCAAGTCCATCGCGGCGGCGGCTGGCAAAGCTTCTCCGAGGCGATTACAGCGGCTACCAGTGCGAATGTGGTTCAGTTTACGGCACCGGCGCATGGCATGGATCCAAACTACAACGCCAGCGGGTTTGGTTCCCCGGCCTTGGTGGGACCCATGGTGACCATCTCTGGCGGCGCGGGTGCGTGGACGGCCGCGAATGGCACGTGGATCGCAAACGTAGCTATCGGCGACGCAGATCATTTTACGATTCCAGCATTAAACACCAGTGCATTCGGCGCTATGACTGGGAGCTTGCGCGTGTCCGCCGCGCCTCCGATTATTCATTCCGTGGCGCAATCCATCTCGCAAACCACGCCTGCCGTGGTTTCGATTGTGGTCTCGGTGCAAAACGAGACACTGCCTCAGGATCATCGCCTGCAGGACGGGGATCCCATAGGCTTTGGGTCCGACGCTTCGAAATCCCAATATTTCGCCAAGGTAACGGGATATTCAAAGACGACCTTTGGCGTGTATTCGGACACGCAACTCACCGTTCCAGTGAGCGGTGCCGCCTTGCAGAACTTTACCGGCTCCGTCTACCTGGCCGAGACTTGTCCCGCCAACCTCGATCCGCAGTGGGTGACCGGCATGCCGCTCGACACCGGAGCGGTAGGCGCGCGCTGCATCAGCTTTCGCGTAGCGGGCGAGCCGTGCAGCCTGTTTGCCAATCCGGGGGAGAGTGCAAAGTATCCCTGCAAATCCGATCCTTCAAACGTGACCAAATCGGGGCTCCAGGATCTCCAGCCAGGGGATGCGATCCGCGACTTGGGGCGCAATGGTTATACCGAAACAATGGTGCTCGTCAAGAAAGTAAAGAACAGCGAAACCGATCTCGAGCTAACTTTTATGCGCTGGACGCCGAACAAAGTGGGCGGCGGTGACGATCACCTTACATATCCGTACTCGTCAACGCACGATTTTGGCTGGACACCGTACTTGGTGCCGTCCAATTCCCATAGCCCCGCGACGGCATGGCTGGATGCGAACGATCCGACGCACACCTTTCTCTCGGCCGACCCCAACTATGCCTCTCAGCATGGAGACTTCGGCCACGGCAACGCCCCTGGTCTAGTGACATTCGCAGCTGGGCAAGGTGGCCCAGGGGAAACCCCGGACTCCATCGTTAACAAGAATATTCGCGACTTGCTTGCCACGCCGCTGACCTACAAGAAGAATGAGGCCCCCGTTTGGGCGGATAGCGCCAGCACGCAACTGAGCTACGGCTATCACATTCAAACCTACCCGGGACATCGGCAGGTAGGGGCTCCTTTGCAGGAGAATGTTTGGAAAGGCGACTGGAACTCGATGAATCCGAGTTTCGGAGGTTCTCAGACCGATGGAGGGGGGCTGATTGGGGGCATAACGATTTCCAACATTCGAGGAACGGCCTACGATTCAGGATCTTCCACTGCGCACGTTTACAAGATCTCGAACGTCGTTGGCGCTTTCGATCGCAAGCGCACGCCCACCTACGCTTGGGCCGGTCGATTCATGTTCAAGGACAAGAGCGGGCCTGGTTCCGCGATCTCCGATGCGGATTCATGGCAATACTGCGTAGCGGACAATGCAGGCGAGTGCCGGCCGGGGTCGGCAAAAAACGACGTTTTTCTGGTCGCTCCGATTTTTTATGATGCAGCGGGCACTTGCTACACGAATACGTTTAACTATATGGCACCCTGCTTTATCGGAGCGAATCCGATGGGCGGCTGGGCGACTCAGGTGCAGATCGACCCGATCGATTCAACCGGACGCAGGTTCCGGAAACTCACGCAGGGTTTGAGCGCTCCTGGCCTGCAGTGGACCTTTACCACATGGCTGCAGACCCCGGGAGGCAAATGGGGCTTCTTCTCGGCTCCTTATGTAAACGGGCTTCGGAACGATTACTTCGCGATGAAGCTGCCGCCATGGCCGGGCAGCTTGCAAGGACAGGACGCTAACAACCGGAGTAACTTTATTCCGATCTCCCGGCGCCTGCCGGCCTCTCCCGGCAGTCAATATGCGCGGGCTCGGTTCGGTTATGCCGAGAACGGTCCGCCGTCGAGCCTATTCTGCTCGTCCCGGCAGGAGGCTTGCTCGACGGAGATACCTGCCAGTGCGGCGGGTGATCCATATTCGTTCGTTGCGGAAGCCGGCACCCACTTGCAATGCATTTCAGGGTGTACGGTGGCGATTCCCGCGATTTCGGGTCGAATCGTGTATTTTATGATCGATCGATTGGATGGATCGGGGAATATCACTTCCACGGGTCCGTTGGAGGCTGTGGCGGTTCCATAAAGCTGTACATAGCAATTTGACATCTATGTACACAACCGCTAAACTAACAGGCATGAAGCTAACCGCGACAGCATTTCGAACGCAACTGTTCCCGGCGCTGGAATCGGCTGCCAAGGGCGATCCAGTATTCATTACCCACAAGGGGCGGATGTTCAGAGTGAGAGAAGAAACCAAAAAAACCAGACTGGAGCGAATCGACGAGATCACCCCGCTGCCCGGCTGTGTGTTCGGCGAAGCGGATCGAGATCCTCACGATTCGCCTTGGGACGAACAAGCCTGGTTGACTAAGTGGCCGGGCGGGACAAAATAGCATTGGGCGCTGTTTACGTCGATACGCATATTGTTGAGTGGCTCGCGCAGGGCAAGTGGAAGAAGAGCTTGACTGCGCGGGCCAAGCGGGCGATCGATAAGGCTGAAACGGTGCTCGTTTCTCCGATGGTGCTCCTGGAGCTTGAATACCTCAGGGAAACAGGTCGCATGTCCACTCCTCCCGCCGATGCCATGCTCGCCTCTCTTGGATTCGAAATTTGCGTTCTCCCGTTCTCCAGGGTTGCCGTTGCTGCGTTACGACTCGGCTGGAGCCGCGATCCCTTCGACCGGCTTATCGTCGCGAACGCGTTCGCAAATAGCCTAGCCCCGCTGGTCACAGCAGATAAGAATATCCAAAAGAATTACAGTAACTCCATCTGGTAGCGTCAAAGTACGTGACCGACCGCATTTACTACAACGATAGTTACGCCACCGAATTCCACGCCCACATCGTTGACTCCAACTCTGATCGCACCCGCGTCTACCTGGACCGCACCGCTTTCTACCCTGCCTCCGGAGGCCAGCCCTTCGACCTTGGCCAGCTAGGCGGAGTGCCGGTAATCGAAGTCGTAGACGAAGAGGATCGCATAGCACACGTTCTTGCCGCACCACTCGAAAGCCTCGAAATCGCCGGCCAAATTCACTGGGATCGCCGCTTCGATCATATGCAGCAGCATACCGGCCAACACCTCCTATCCGCCGTGTTCGCGGAACTAGCGAACGCCCCAACAATCAGCTTCCACCTGGGAACGGAGTCGTCTACCCTCGATCTAGCCGTACCCTCACTCGACCCAGACACGATCCAAGCTGTGGAACGGCGCGCCAATCAAATCGTATTCGAGAATCGCCAAGTATCCGTTGACTTTCAGCAATCTTCAAACGCAATTGGCCTGCGCAAAGCGTCCGACCGGGAAGGCTTGCTCCGAATCGTATCCATCCGCGATCTGGACCGCAGCGCGTGCGGCGGCACCCACGTTCGCGCCACGGGAGAAATCGGCCCCATTCTCATTCGTAAACTCGAAAAGCTCCGGGGGAACATACGCGTGGAGTTTCTATGCGGAATGCGTTCCGTCCGGCGAGCGCGAGCCGATTACGAAGCGCTGTCGCGAATCGCACGTTCCTTCTCGGCACCGCTCGACGAAACACCCGCCCTGGTTGCCGCCCAAGCCGAAAAACTAGCTGAGTCGGACAAGGCCAGGCGTCGACTCAGTGCGGAGTTGGCAACCGCCAAAGGCCGCGAGCTATACTCCGCGACTCTGCCTGACTCGGACGGAATCCGCCGCATCGTTCGACGCTTGGACGTCTTCACGGACGACGTCAGGACTGAAGCTCAAAGCTTCGCCTCAGGCCCGAAGGCAGTCATGCTTCTGCTGGCCCGCGACCCTCCGTCAGTCTTATTGGCTGTCTCGAAGGACAGCGGAATCGACGCCGGTCGTTGGCTGAAAGCGGCTCTTTCAGCGTTAGGCGGTCGGGGCGGCGGGAGTCCAACGATGGCGCAAGGAAGCGTCCCTTCCGAGGAAGCACTGAACCAAATCGTACTATAGCTTCTAATCTCGATAGGCAGCCAATCCTGCTAACGAATCGTGATGAAAGTGTAGGGCAGGTTGTTTACCTGCGGCCGATTGCCAATCGGTCCGGAGCTCTCGGCAGCGGCGAGGGTTTTCGACCGTGCACCCGACTTTCCAGCCTGCATGTTGCACCATCCAAAATTTCAGAACGAACCCAACTTAGCCAATTTTGGCGCTCTTCCCGTAAGGCGCTAAACTGGCATACGTACCCTAGCGAGGAAAACAGCGTGCCCCCCGAAAAATCCGCCCCCATCAGCGCAGAGCAGGCGGCGAAACTCCAGGAGCGCATTGCCGAACTCGAGTCCGAGAACGCCAGACTGCGTGCCACGCGCGAAAGCGGGGATCTCCTGCGCACGTTCATTCGCCAGATGCCTGTAGCGGCAGCCATGTTCGATCGCGAAATGCGCTATCTGCAGGCCAGCGATCTCTGGTGCCAGGAGCGATCGCTGGATGCGTCCACCATCATCGGACGACAACACTACGATGTCTACCGCGGACTGCCCGATCGCTGGAAAGACATCCACGCTCGCGGTTTAAAAGGCGAAACCGTTCGCTCCGATGAAGACCAGTATCAACGCCCGGATGAAGCAGTCGTCTGGCTTCGATGGGAGGTCCGCCCGTGGGGCGATCACAACGGCCTGCCGGAAGGCATTTTGATCTTCTCGGAAGATGTAACTACCCGCAAGATGGCTGAAAAGGCCCTTGAAGAGAACCAACGCATGCTGGCCTCTATCTTCAGCGCCGCGCCTGTGGCCATTTCCGTGCAGGATCTCCCGGCCCGGCGGCTCGTTTTCAGCAATCCGACACTGGCTGCCGAACTCGGCTACTCACCTGTTCAATGGGCGCGAATTCTAAGCGATCCTTCCCTCTCCGCGCTGATGCATCCAGCGGATTCGGCCGGGTTCGCCGAACACCTGCGGCAAGTGCAAGCGGCTCCCGAGGGCGTATCGGTGGCTTTCGAACATCGGCTGAAAAGCAAGGCCGGCGATTGGCTCTGGTTTCACGGAAGAGACGTGGTCTTCTCCCGCGACGCTGCAGGGCAAGTTGACAGAATCCTCAACGTTGCCGTGAATATCACCGACCGCAGGCAGCTCGAGCAAGCCTACCAGGAAAGCGAGCAGCGTTTCCGGACCGCTCTCGCAAACTCCACGGTGGTGGTCTTTAATCAGGACCGGGAACTCCGCTATACCTGGATTCACAACCCCACGCTGGGCTATCAAGCCGAGCAGGTAATCGGCAAAACAGACCACGAGATATTCGAGCGGCCCGAAGATGCCGACTTCACGGATTCGGTAAAGCAACGAGTGATCCAAACTGGCATCGGGGAACGCCAAGAAGCCACCATTCGGTCCAACGGCGTAGATCGATGTTACGACTGCACCGTTGAGCCCTTGCGGGACAGTGCTGGCGAGATCATCGGCGTCACTTGCGCGGCCACCGATATCACCGAACGTAAACAGACCGAAGCAAAGATTCAGCAGAACGCGGCCCAATTGGCACGCGCCAATGCCGACCTGCTCCACTTTGTTTATGCGGTCAGTCACGACTTGCAGGAGCCCCTGCGGACGGTTGGAAGCTACAGTCAACTGCTCGGCCGCATGTACAAGGGCAGATTGGACGCGCAGGCTGACGAATTCATCAAGTGGATCACCGACGCCAGCTCCCGGATGAGTGCGCTCTTGCGCGATCTGCTCGCCTATGCGCGCGTAGCCGGTGAGCCTGCTGACATTCGCGATCCGGTCCCGCTGGAAGAAGCCCTGGCGACCGCCTTGCAAAATTTGAAGGTCTCCATTGAGGAGGCGCACGCCGAGATCGTACACGATCCGCTCCCGGTTGTAATAGGCGATACGGGGCAGTTCTCTCAGCTTTTTCAAAACCTCGTCGGCAACTCACTGAAGTACCGCAGTCCCGATGTGCCCCTCAGAGTGCGCATATCTGCCGAGATGAAATCGAACGAGTGGGTGGTCTCCGTCCAGGACAATGGCATCGGCTTCGATCCGCAGCATGCGGAACGCATCTTCGGCGTGTTTGAGCGTCTGCGTGAAAAAGACGCTACTGGAACGGGCATAGGCTTGGCGATTTGCAAACGCATTGTTGAGCGCTCCGGCGGACGTATTTGGGCCAGCGGAGAATTGGGCAAGGGTGCGATATTCTCGTTTTCCGTTTCGGTTGCGGACCATGTTGCCGCTCGGCCAGATGCTGAAAAATTCAGCCCGGCCGTCCCGTTGATGTCACACGGAAACCACGCCATCGATCGCGACTTCGAAGAGCTGTTTCATACGCTGGATTTAGCTCAGGCCATGATCCGTCGGCTCGACGGCACCATCTTGATCTGGAACCGCGGCGCCCAGCGGCTCTTCGGCTGGTCCAGCGAAGAGGCTGTCGGCAAGTCGGCCTACCAACTGCTTCACACCGAGTTCCCAAAACCGCTTTCGGAGATAGAGCAAGATCTGCTGAGAGATGGTGAGTGGACTGGAGAGCTCAAGAAGCGAAAGAAAGATGGGAGCGCGGTGTGGGTCGCCAGCCATTGGGCCCTGCACCGCGATGGCAGCGGTCGGCCGCAATCCATCATCGAGGTGAACAACAACATCACGGCGGAAAAACAGATGGAGCAAGTGCTCCGCCAGAGCCAAAATCGTTTTCAACAACTGGTGGAATCGAGTTCCGTCGGCATTCTGATAGGCCACCCTGGCGGAACTCTCGCCTACTGCAATCCAGCGATTCTGCAGTTGATCGGATATAGCGAAGAAGATATTGCGGATGGCCGGGTCCGGTGGGACGAGCTTACTCCCCCTGAGTTTGCCCATAAAGATGCAGAGGCGGTCCGTCAACTCCTCGCTACAGGACGGAGTGCGGCTTATGAAAAGGAGTACATGGCCAAAGATGGACGCCGCGTTCCGATCTTGGTCAGCGGCGCACGGCTCGACGCGGTCGAGGGTGGACCGGTTCAAGCTGCCAGTTTCGTAGTTGACCTCACGTCGTTGCGCCAGGCGGAAGAGGCTCTGCGGAGTACCGGCACACAGCGCGATCTCGCGTTGCAAGCCGGTAACATGGGTGTTTGGAGCTTCAACACGCGAACCGGTGTCGTGGAATGGTCCGAGTCCATCGAGTTGATGCTGGGGATGCAGCCGGGCTCGTTCGACGGGACACTCGAAGGCTTCATGGCAAGCGTTCACCCGGAAGACCGTGCGGTCCTCCAAGAGCGGGTTTCGGAAGCCCTCAAGAATGGTGCCGAGTACCAGATTGAGTTCCGCCAACTGCGCGTTGATGGAGAGATTTGTTGGGTGCAGGGTCAAGGCCGCGTTCTGAATGATGAACAGGGGAACGCTACTGGGCTGATCGGAGTGGTATGGGACATCACTTGGCGCAAACTTGCTGAACAACTCCTTAAGGAGAATGAAGAGCGCTTGCGCCTGGCCCTGGACGCGGCTCGCATGGGCACTTGGGATGTGAATGTATCAACCAGCGAGATCTCCTGGCATGGCGGCTTGAAATCGCTGTACGGTCTGCCCGAGGATGGAAGGTCCACCAGCTATGAAGAGTTTCTAGCGCTCTTAGTCCCGGAAGACCGCCCTGTAGTGGTCAGAGCCTCGCAGCTCGCGCTCGAACAAGACGTGGACTATGATGCAGAATTCCGAGTGGTGTTCCCGGATGGATCTGTTCATTGGCTGGCGGGCCGAGGGAAGGTAATTCGCGATGGTTCCGGCCGCCCGGTGCGGATGATCGGCGTTAATAGCGACATCACGGAGCGCAAACAGGTGGAGCGCGAGCTGAGGGAAGGTGAAGAGCGCTTGCGCCTCGCCACCGATACCGCCCAGCTCGGAACCTGGGATTTAGGCTTGTCTACAGGGGACTTGGAGTGTTCGCCGCGCTGCAAGGAAGACCTCGGCTTGCCCCTGGACGGGCGGCTTACACGGGACCATCTGTGGGAGGCCATCGTCCCTCAAGATCGCCCGGCAATCCAACAGGAGCTGGAGGCTGCGATCCAACAGCGATCCGATCTCAAATCCGAATTTCGCGTTCAGCGTCCTGGAGGCGAACTGGCCTGGATAGCAGTCAGCGGACGCGCTCTCTACGCGCCGGATGGAGGTCCGGAACGCGTGGTCGGCGTAACGGTCGACATCACAGCTCGAAAGCAGGCCGAGGCGAACCGGCAGTTCCTTCTCGACTTCAGCGCAAAGCTAACGCAGATCTCGGAACCGGGCCAGTTGGTCGAGATGGCCATTACTGAGGTTGGCGCATATCTAGGAGCTTCCTGCGCTCTCAATGACATCGACTTTGCCCAGGCGACTATGCCTAGCGAGCCGGTCGTCGCATCTCTGAGCCTTGAGACCCGATCTTGTCTGACTATTCCGCTGCATCGGAACGGTGTTTGGCGCGCCAGTTTCTCGGCAGAGCATTCGGCTCCGCGTGCGTGGACGGAGACTGACATCGCCTTCCTGCGGGGAGTTGCCGAACGTCTGTGGTCGGTCTTGGAGAATGCCCGCCTCCTGCAACTCACACGCGAGAGGCAGGAAGTATTTGAAGCGACCTTCGAACAGGCTGCTGTCGGCATGGCTCACGTCGGACTGGACGGACGCTGGCTCATGGTGAATCAGCGTTTGTGCGACATCGTGGGTTTCGCTAGAGAAGAACTGCTCGGGATCACCTTTCAAGACATTACCCACCCGGAGGATCTGGAAGTCGATCGGAAGCAGTACGCCCGACTGAAGAGCGGAGACCTGAGCTCGTACTCCATTGAGAAGCGCTACTTTCATAAGAGCGGCTCCGTGATTTGGATCAACCTCACGGTTGGACTTGTGCGGGACAGTTCCGGGGTCCCGAAGTATGCCGTATCCGTGGTGGAGGACATTACGGCTCGCAAGAAGGCGGAACAGGCCCTTCAAGATAGCAGGCATCTGGCGGAAATCCGGCAGGCAGAAATTGAAACACTGTATGAAAGCGCACCGATAGGGCTCGCCTTTTTCAACACCGATCTGCGCTACGTTCGAGTGAATCAGAGGCTAGCCGAGATGAACGGGCTGTCGGTGGCGGATCACCTTGGCCGCTCTCTGGGCGAAGTGCTTCCGGGGCTCGCGGGGCAATTGGTACCAATTTTGAAAGAGGTGCTTGCGTCCGGCAAGCCCGCTCAGGATATAGAGCTCCGAGGCATCACACCCGCCCGGCCGGGAGTGGAACGGATCTGGCTCGCCAGCTATTTCCCGGTTACCGATTCTGAATCCAGAGTGATTGGACTCCACGCGGTTAAGCAGGACATTACTGACCGTAAAGAGGCGGAAACGGCTTTGCTGCAGACTGCCCAACGGCTCCATATTGCGACGGAGTCAGCCGGCCTGGGAGTGTTCGATTGGTACATGCAGGAGGATCGTGGCTTCTGGGAGAACCAGAGGATGTACGAAATTTTCGGGCGCACCCGCGCAGATGGAACCCTGAGCGCAGCACAATTCCTGGAAACGGCGATTCACCCTGAGGATGCCGACGCATTTAGAACAGCGCTTACTGAGGCGATGCAGCCAGGAAACTTGTTCCATGCCACTTGCCGGATCAGCCGCATGGACGGCGTCCCACGATCAGTCGAGTTCTTGGGCCGCGTCGAACTAGGATCGGATGGGAAGCAGCTACATCTCGTAGGGGTGGTGAGCGACATCACGGACCAAACCCAGGCAGCAACGCGCTTGCAACAGAGCGAGCACGAACTCCGGATGGCGCTGGAAGGGGCTCGTTTAGGAATCTGGAGCCGCGATCCGGCCTCTCACATTACTCTGTCCGATGCGGCCGCCCGCATCCTTGGCTTTAAGCGCGGAACTATCCGGCCCGAGGATTGGCTGGGCCGCGTACACGCGGACGACGTGGCCGATGTGGAGGCCGCCCTGGAAACCGCATTGGCTGGAGGCGAGCAGTATCGGGCGGAGTACCGGTTCCAGCCGGAGGAGGCGAGCCTTCGCTGGATCAACTCCCACGGCTCCCTGCTTCGGGATGACCGAGGCAATCCTGTCCGGCTCATCGGCGTGGTGCAGGATGTCACCGAGCGCAAGCACGCCGAGGACGCGTTGCGCGAGAGCGAAGAGCAGTTACGGTCCATGATCGACTCTGTGTCTCAGCTCGCCTGGATCGCGCGTGCGGACGGCTATATTTTCTGGTATAACCGACGCTGGTACGAATACACCGGCACCGCGCCGGAGCAAATGGAGGGATGGGGCTGGCAATCGGTCCACGATCCGAAGATTCTGCCGGAAGTGATGGAGCGTTGGCCGGCCTCTATCCGAAGCGGCGTACCCTTCGAAATGGAGTTTCCATTGCTGCGCAGCGATGGGATTTACCGTTGGTTTCTGACGCGGGTAGAGCCGCTGCGCGATTCCAGGGGCCAGATCGTGCGTTGGTTCGGCACCAACACCGACATCGACGATTTGAGGAAGTCGCGCGAAGTCTTGGAGGAGAGCGAGCGTAAATTCCGCGAGCTGGCTGAGTCCCTGCCCGACCTCATGTGGGCCGCGCATGCGGATGGCAGCATTCTTTACAACAATCCTCAATGGTATGCCTACACCGGCTTCGGCCCCGAATCGGATCTGGGCGAGAGCTGGTCTTCCATCCTTCATCCTGATGACGTTACCGGCTTTCTTGAGCTCTGGCAGGAAGCGCTGGAACAAGGCAGGCACTTCGCGTCAGAAGCGCGTGTTCGAGGGCCGGACGGAATCTATCGCTGGTTCCTAAACCGCGCCGAGCCGGGTCGGGACGAGCACGGGAAGGTGGTGAAATGGTTCGGCACTTCCACCGACATCCACGAGCAAAAGTTGACCGAGGAAGCGCTCCGCCGTTCTAACCTGGACTTGGAACAGTTCGCTTATGCCGCGAGCCACGACTTGCAGGAACCTCTCAGGATGGTAGCAATCTATACGCAGATGCTTGCCAAAAAATACAAGGGCAAGCTGGACGAGGACGCGGACCAATACATCCTCTTCGCTGTGAACGGGGCGAAGCGGATGGAACAGCTGCTTCTGGGCTTGCTGGAGTATTCACGAGTTGGTGATCGGGCTGAAAAGCCGACCCCTGTCTCCGCCGAGAAAGCTCTGAAGCGGGCGTTGGCCAATCTGGCGGGCCAGATCGCGAATGGCAGCGCCGAAGTGTCCTCCAGCGTACTTCCGGCGGTCTCGGTTCCAGAAGTTCAGATTTCCCGGCTGTTTGAAAATCTGATCGGAAACGCCTTGAAGTACCGCAGTGAAGGAGCGCCGCGCATTCACATTTCCGCCACCTGTGAAGGCGCATGGTGCCAATTCGCGGTCGCCGACAATGGAATCGGCTTCGAGCCTGCTTATAAAGAGTATGTTTTTGGGGTGTTTAAGCGTCTCTACAGAGACCAATATTCAGGGATCGGAATGGGACTGGCGATCGCCAAGCGAGTGGTGGAGCGCTACGGCGGTCGAATCTGGGTAGAATCCGAGTTGGGCAGCGGGGCCACCTTCTTTTTTACTTTGCCCGCCGCCGGAGATTATGAGTGAACGAACGAACAGGATTGCGGCAGATAGTGGTGGTGGAGGATAATCCAGGCGATGTATTCCTAATCAGGCACGCTCTCGATGAAAGCGGACTTGCTTGCGAGGTATTCGTGGCGGGCGACGCGGACGGCGCTCTCAAACATTTCTGCCAGCTCCGGGCCGACAAAGAGGATGAGCCGGACTTAATCGTTCTTGATCTTAATCTTCCTGGCCGAGACGGAATCAGTTTGCTGCAGGAGATCAGGAGAGTTGGTGGCCGCACTGCAACTCGGGTGGCGGTGCTCACGTCCTCCGATTCGCCAGGCGACCGGGAACGCGCACGCGCAGCCGGGATAGATGCTTATATTCGAAAGCCCACTCATCTGGATGAGTTTATAGAGATTGGCGCCTGGCTAAAGCGACTCGCGCTGGGTTGCGTTAATCGGGCAGTGTCTTAGGCGGGAGCCGTACAAAGCCACCAAGTGAGCCCGAACGGATCCACCACTCCGGCGGATCGCCCATACGGCTTATCCTCCACCGGCCCAAGCGCCTTGGCCCCCGCCGATACCGCTTGCGCATAGAGCGAATCCACGTCGTCAATGTAGGCGAAAATATTTACGGGTGAACCTCCAAAGGCCTGAATGCTGCGCAGTTCCGGAAATTCGGGAACTTCCTCGTGCATCATCAGAATCGAATTCCCGATGCGGATTTCTGCATGCCGGATCTGGCCTTTGTCATCTGTATGACGCATCACCTCAGTGGCTCCAAAGGCGCGCTTATAAAAGTGAATAGCGTCCCCCGTATTGCGTATGGATATGTATGGAATGATGGTCTGGTTCATTGATGGCCTCCAAATAATTTGGCCGCGCGCGCCTGCATCTCATCCGGTGTCAACTCTTCGACAACAGTGGAAATGGCCCAGCGGTAGCCGAACGGATCCACGATATACCCCGATCTATGACCATAGAACTGAAGCATAACCGGTCTCTGCACAGTTGCCCCGGCGGCTACGGCTTGCGCGAATGTGGCATCAGCATCATCGACGGTTAGAGTGAGCACTACGGCAGCCCCGCCCAGTGTCTGCGGACTTACCGCTCCATGCTCGGGAAATTCGTCGGAGATCATGAAAGGTAAGTCGCCGATTTTCATGTCGGCATGCATTACTTTTCAATCTGGACCAGCCATACGCCAGACTTCCGTCGCTCCAAAAGCCTTCTTGTAAAATGCAATCGCGTCAGCCGCGCCCTTCGCGCAGAGGTATGGTACCAGTGAATGTTCAGCCATGAGATGCTAGCAACTTGTAATCTTACTATGAAGAACGTTATGGCAGTGCCAAACAAGTCTGGCAGGCAGGTAGCCTTCATCCGGGGAATCAACGTCGGGCGCGCGAAGCGAGTGGCGATGGCGGACTTGCGTGAACTGGTCACAGATCTCGGCTACACCGAAGTGCGCACGCTTCTGAACAGCGGTAACGTTGTTTTCACGGTGCCCACAGCAGGTTCGCGGAACCCTGCTCTACAAATCGAAGAAGGCATATCTAAACGGCTTGGAGTATCCGCGCGTGTGTTCGTGTTAACTGCCGAGGAAGTCGCGGCCGCTGTGATCGAAAACCCCCTTGGAGACGTTGCGCATGACCATTCACGCCTGCTGGTCGCGGTCCTCG
>JANXQZ010000905.1 GCA_025353235.1 Bryobacterales bacterium | reverse complement strand
CGGGGCAACGCGCGGCTGTCAGCTGTGAACACGCGCCTACTTCGCTGACGCGTCCACCCGCTTTAAGATCATCCCGGTATCGGTCGCCACCCAAACATGCTTGGCATCCCCTGCCGCCAATATCGTTCGCATAGCGACAGCTCGGTAGTCCGCCTTCTCGTCCAACCACGACGTTAGGTTGGTGCTCGACATCATCTTGAGCTTGCCAGGAATCGGAACGTCGTTAGACTTGCCCAACAACTCCACCGCTGCCGCAATTATCTCCCCGCCGGGCAGGATGATGAAGTCGCGAGCCACGCGGCCCGTCTGATGAAAGATACCGGTAGATCCACGGGTCTTCAAGCCATTTGAGAATATCTCCGACGGCACTTGGCTCGCACCCAGAAATTCCACGAGCGCCAGCATCGTGCCTTCATCTTGGTACCGAAGACGAGTCAGCCGACCCTGAACTTTCGCTTCGGACTCCGTCCAGGTTTGCCCTCCATCTACCGTCTCCACCAGGATCGCAGAAATCGGCAGCTTCGGGCGGCGCGCTGCGTCCATCTCAAGCCACTCCCTCTGTTGAAGGCCCTGCATAGGATTCCAGGAACCGGAGATCATGCCGTGCTTCGGCCCGACGAAGGTAATGCCTTCGAACACTATGTCTTTAGCCTCCATCGGCCTGGGATCGGCCACCTCGCGCTTGGCCCATTCCTTGCCGCCGTCTTTGCTTTCGTAGATGGACTTTCCTTCGCCGACCGCGAAGCCATGCAAGCCGTCCAGAAACCAGACCCGTTCGATACCCTTCAACGAGTTCAGCTTCTTCCATTCGTGTCCGGTGTCAACGGTTTGGTAGATGCCCTTGTCCGTAGTCATCCATCCCTTGGAACGGTCTAGGAAAAAAAGCGAATACGGAAGGTCCTTCACTTCGTTGTAAGACCAGTGCTCGCCCCCGTCAGAGGTCACAACCAGCGTTCCCTTGGGCTTGGCCTTTCCTTGTTCCGATAAAACCGCAGCCGCCAGGCACGTGTTCGCGGATGGGCACTGCATGTCGCGGATCTCGAGTGTGGACTTGTCCTTGTCGTGAAAAAACTGCACCTTCCAGCGGTTCTCGGAATGCGATGGCATGGCGAAACCGATGAGAACGGCGAGGAGATGGATGCCAGGTTTCACTAAGGGCGAGGTGACAGTCCGGCCAGAGCGAATTCCCCGCTAAGGGACAGCTTATTCTCGGATCGAGAGAGCAGCACCAGTGATCCAAGTTGCTCGCCGATGGTGGTCAGCAATTCCATTTCAATTCCGGTATGGGAGTGCGGATCGCGATGCTGTACGTTGATAACGCCCTCCATCCGGCGGCGAGAGATCACGGGTGCCGATAAGAATGCCTCGTACGTATCTTCGGGAAGATCGCTAAAGAACTTGAAGCGCGGATCGCTGTAGGCTTCGCGCGAAATGGCCAGCATGCGGCGCTCGCGCGCAACCCATCCGGTAAGACCTTCATTTAGAGCCAACTTAACCTTGCCCAATGCGGTTGGATGCGCTGCATTTGAGGCACGCAGGATCAGTTCACTGCCATCCAAGAGATACACGAGACACGAATCGCATTCCATGAACTCCACCACCAAGGACACCACGTTCTGGAGGACGTCTGGAAGCGGGATTTCGCGAACCGTGTAACGGCTGATTCGCTGCAGCAAACGCAATTGCTGGTCGGCGCGCGCAAGCTTCTGCTCAAGCTCTTTTACTCTGGACACGATTTTTATTATGGCACGCATTCTTAACCATTCTTCATTTAGCAGGGTGGCGTTGAGGTACCGATGCTGCAAAAAT
>JANXQZ010000416.1 GCA_025353235.1 Bryobacterales bacterium | reverse complement strand
GTTTCCGAAGACTCGCCGGGTTGTCTTTTTGGCGAATCAGCCCTCGACTCTCCCCGGGTTCGTAGGCCTCCGACTCGATTAGTACTGCCCTTATCCGGCGGTACTTGGACGGCATCGTCTTCCACGATACGTTGCGCCACTATCCCAACCGTAGGCTAGCGTAATATGAACCGTCGCCATAGCATGGTAAGATGCACTATGGGCAGCAGGCGTAGCTCGACGACCTCCTATGTATAACGCTTTTTTCGGGTTTACGGATAGCCCCTTCAACCTCAGCCCGGATCCGGCTTTTTTGTACCGCAGCGAGCAACACGAAGAAGCGCTTGCAAATCTGATCTACGGCGTCCAGAGCCGCAAAGGATTCATCGTGCTGACCGGCGAAGTGGGAACCGGGAAAACCACGATGCTGGAATGTTTGCGGGATTTTCTCGAATCCCAGTACATTGAATTCGCTTTCATATTTAATTCCCGCATTAATAGCGATCAGTTCTTCGAAATGATCGCCTACGATCTGGATCTCCGCTGCCAGCGCACCTCTAAAACAGAAGTGCTTTTCGCCTTGAACCAGCTTCTGTTGCAGCAATCGCAGCAGGGCCGCACCACTGTTTTGATCATTGACGAGGCGCACAATCTCGAGTGGGAAGTGCTTGAGGAGATTCGCCTATTGGGCAATCTCGAGAATCGGCGCGGGAAGCTGATCCAAGTGATTTTAGCTGGCCAGCCCGAGCTGGATCGCAAGCTAGACGCTCCCAATCTTCGTCAGTTGAAGCAGCGGATTGTGCTCAGGTGCGCTTTGGAGCCCCTGGATTTAGGCCAAACCACCGAGTACATCAACAGCCGCATGGAAAAGGGCGGCATGCCCGGCCAGCAGGTGTTTCCCCCTGATTTGATTGCCGACATCCATGGCCGTTCTCAGGGAATCCCCCGCGTGATCAACGCCATCTGCGATAACTTGCTGCTCACCTGCTTCGCCATGGAAACCCGGATTGCCACGGTAGAAATGCTCGACGAGGTTAGCAAGGACATGCGCCTGGAGTGGCCAGGACGGCGTCCTCGTGGCCAGCGATCCCGCTATGCGGACGAGACGCTCGAGCAAGCTCCCTTCTTCACTCGCGGCGACTAAGGTCTTCCCCTAATGTGTTCTGTTTTTCGTCTCGAGCCACGACCCAACTTTTAGCTTTCCCGCTCAGTACACCTAGTACAAATCATCAAATTGCAGCTCGTAAGTAGCTTTGGATCAAAGGCTTACGCAGTACTCGCGCACCCGCCTAGACCTTGAAAAAATAAGGGATTCACCTTAACCTTGATTTCGTGGAACCAAGATGTTTTTGGTTCTATTAAACGAAATAAGTAAGAAAAGGAATTTAATGTTCACTCAACTCCGTCATTTAGGTCTCTGTGCTACACTTGCTCTGGCCACCCTCGCCGTAGGCGTGGCTTCTAATGCAAGTAGCAAATCCATTCCGGGTCAGCCCATCCCTGATCCGAACACCATCGCCTCCATTCCGGGGCAGCCGATTCCTGATCCGAATACGCTGGCTTCGATTCCGGGGCAGCCGATTCCCGATCCGAATACGCTTGCTTCCATTCCGGGGCAACCGATTCCCGATCCCAACACCGTCGCGTAAGTTTGCTCCACGCTTTAGGCGGCCATGCATTATGCAGGCCGCCTCCAGCTTGGATTGCTGCGGAGCGTAGCCGCATGCCGCTCCTGGCGTTCTTGCAGTATGTAATCACGGTGATTCTGGATTTCGCCGTAATCTTCTACTTGCTGCGAGGTCCTTTCCGACGCTTTCCGCTCGTCTTCTTCTTCTGTCTGCTGCAAGTCGCCGTCACCACTGGATCGAATATCAGTTTTTTCTATCTCCACTCAAGCGTTCTATTCACACGTTGGTATTGGACCGGGGATTTTCTAGGGCACCTGGGCATTACGCTCATCATCGTTTTCCTTATCCGCGAAGGCATGACTGGCAAGCCTTTTCAAACAATAACGGCCTATGCGCTGGTCGTTTTCATGATCTGCCTTGCCGCCGTGTCACTGGTGGCTTTTCGTGAACCG
>JANXQZ010000401.1 GCA_025353235.1 Bryobacterales bacterium | reverse complement strand
GTCCCCCTCAGCCCGCTACCCGGCCGTCGCCATCGCCGAGCTTATCAACAGCTTGTTCTCAACCTTCGACACACCCGGAGCAGCCCAGGCGGCACGCTCAGCCGCGTTCCGCTCCGGCCAACTGGAGACCGTGCCGGCCAGAACGACAGTAGCCCCGCGTATTTCCACGCGAATGCGGCCTGCCTCCACTTCGGCGCTGCGTTTGAGCGCCGCTTCAATTCCAATCTTTATATCCTCACTCACCGGCGTCCGCGAGGGTTTCACCTCGATCTGGTTGACCACTCCCCTGACGCCAATAAGGTGCGATACCTCGCGCTCAAAGTTGTGTTTCTGATACGGCCATTCCACCATTCCGCCCAGAGTCACCAAGCCCTTCGTAACCTTCACATTGATTGCGTTCTTAGTGAGCAGCCTGGGGAGCACCGCGTTCCAGGCCAAAGCGTCGGCAGTAGCCCGCGCGATATCCTCGTCCGTTCGTTCATGCGTACCTGGTAGCGTAACGTCAAGTTCGCTAGCCAGCGCCTTGACGCCCTGAATTCGCAGCACTGCGCGCTCAGCAGCCATCTTCTCGGCGTAGCTTCGCACATGTCCTGTAAGTGTAACGATTGAGTCTTTGACGCTGACCCCGATGGAAGCCTGGTCCACGCTCGGCTGCCAGATCAGTTCATCTTCGACGTGTTTTTTAAGTTGAGTGTCACCACCCATGATTCTTTCTCCTTCGCAGTTCACCACTGCACTTGCGTGACCGTGCTTCGGGCATTCAGACTAGCCACGAAGAGCAGTTGCACATGGAATCTGCGCCAAATCGCACACACAATTGGGTGGATTGGCCCACAGGTCAATCGGCGTACCGCAGCACCGCAGCAATGGGGCTCGAGTCGCCCAATTCCTGTGGATCGACCACGCAAACCTCACCGCCGCGGCGGATCGTCTCCACGGCAGCGGTGTTAAATAAATCCTGCTCGCCTTCAACGCGCGCGGACTCGATTGGGAACGACGGACCCAGCAGAGCCTGATGCTCTGCCTCTTTCTCCAATAGCAACCGATACACGCTGCCTTCGAGAGCGGCCGCCAAGACCTGACGGATGCCGCTGATGACGTGGTCGCGGCGGGCGGTCTCGCGGAACTGGGCGAGCACTGTCTCCGCTTGCTCTAGCCGTGCCGTCATGACCGCTCCTTTGGCACGTTCGCCTAGCTCAGACCAAGTGAGATGCTCTGGACTCCCCGCCTTCGCAGCCAGGACACACGGATACTCCGATACCGAGCGGTACGCAGCCATTTCCTCCGCGACCCCCGCCAGCACCAGCGGTGCACCTTTGAGAGAGCCGGTCAGCTTCCGATCTACCAACTGCAAATAGCGATGCAAACGTTCGTGGACCATGTCGCGCTCCGATCCGGTCCCAAAACGTGCAGCTCCTACTTGGGTTGCGGAAGCCCCCGCCGGCGAACGGTTCTGTAAGTCGTGGTCGGGCCGATCGAACGTCAAGGTTTCCTCGAAACTATTGGGAACGCCAGCGGGAAGAGTAACTTCCGTGCACTGCCCCTCAAACCAGCAACCTAAGCGGAGAAGTTTTTTTGTGATCGCCAGGATGTAGAACTCCCGGTGGGGCATCAGCCCGGCAAGCAGCGGTGTGATATATGGGTGAGAAGCCACAACCACACATTCGCCGATTGGGGCAAGCAGGCGAAGATGACGGAATATGCCGGGGCTAACGAAGATCACCGAGTCGCTG
>JANXQZ010000372.1 GCA_025353235.1 Bryobacterales bacterium | reverse complement strand
CGGAAACGGCGCGCGCCGCCCTGCATTGCATCGGCACTGCACCAGGTGTTCACGTCGTCTCGGGCTGTTTCATCATGGCTTCGCTTTTTCATTACGGCATGTTGATTTTCGCCGATTGCGCGATCACGATCGATCCCTCGCCCGCTGAGTTGGCCGAGATTGCCATTGCGAGCGCCGCCACCGCTCGCGTACTGCTGAAGGTGGAGCCGCGTGTAGCCTTGCTGTCTTTTTCCACGAAAGGCAGTGCGAATCATCCCGTGCTGTCCAAGATCGCCGAGGCGCTCGCGATCGTGCGACGTCGAGCGCCGGACCTGCAAATCGACGGAGAACTTCAGGCGGACGCGGCCTTGGTTCCATCCATCGGCGCGATCAAATCTCCAGGATCGCCAGTAGCCGGATGCGCCAACGTTTTGATCTTTCCTGATTTGGCCGCCGGCAACATCGCCTACAAATTAGTGGAGCGGCTGGGAGGAGCGATGGCTTTGGGACCCTTGTTGCAGGGGCTCGCCAAACCTGCCAGCGATCTATCGCGCGGCTGCTCGGCCGAGGATATTTATTGCACAGCGGTGGTAACTGCAATTCAGGCTCCCTATGCTATAACCGTGAAACGGTAGGCTTGCAGTATGCACTACAGATTGTCGTTGAACCACGGAGGTGTCAATGCGGCTGTTCTATGCTTCGGTTCTTTGCCTTTTTCTCGGGTTCGCTGCCCGCCCTGCTCACGCGCAGACGCAAGCGAGCGCCCTCACACAACGCATGGACGTACAGCGGCTCGGGTTTGCAGTCCGCTATCCCCCGAGCTGGTCCGCCTCCGAACAGGCCAACGTAGTTTGGGTCGTGCCCGCGACCGCCGAAAAGGCCAACGCTGCCGCGCTCCAGCAAGTGCCGCAGATTTTTATCACGACCGAAAAGCGTCGCGATCATGCCGACGCAGTCCAGCGCTTGCGGGAGATCGCGTCTGAGTACCCCGGCCCCGTCACGTATCTGACCGTAGGCGGGTGGCCAGCGATGCAACGCAGCGTGGTCACTCTGCGCGAGCAGCCCGGCGGGGCGGAGGAGCAGGAGCAGCAGCAGCCCAACCAGCGCCGCGAACCCGATCAGGGCGCAAATGTGAATCCGGGCGAACGGCTACTGCACATCACCACGGCTATTGCGGCGGGCAGCACCTTGATTCGTGCCGAAGGCCGCATGCCTCCGAATGCGTCGCGGCAAATGCAAGATCAGGCCCGCGCGATCGAAACCGGCATGCTGATTGCGCTGCAAGGGAACGCGGCCGAGACCACCCGAGACATCCGCCTTCTTCGCTCCGCTCCTAAGGTGGTGCCCACGCATCCGCCCGCTTCGAAAGCCCCGGCCGCCGCGCCGCATCAAAACCTGCGGGCTGACACGCCCACCCCGGCGGTATCGGCAGGAGTTGTGACTATGCGGGCCGGTTCGCGCCTTGTGAGCTTTTTGGGCACTCCCACCCTCAAGCCCGGACTCGCGACGCGCGTCATCAACGGCGGATTAGCGAGCGAGCCCGAAATCGCGGTGTCCACGAACGGCCAGAACATCGTCATCGCTCAGCAGTTCCAGTTCTCGACGTCAAACGACGGCGGCAAGACGTTTCCGTTTAGCGGATCCTTTCCGTCCTCCGATGGCGGCGATACGTCACTGGCCTTCGGGCGGAGCGGCAACTTCTACGAAGGCACGATTTTCAAAACCACTTCTTCACTCAACGTGTCCACCGACAGCGGCCGGACGTTCACCTTCCGCCAGAGCGCATACACCTGCCCCGCCAGCGGCCCGAATCAGTGCGGGTTTACAAGAGGGAACCCAGCCACGCCTTTTCCGGATCAGGAGCATATCGCGGCTGACCGCTTCAACGCGGGCGGAGGCGGCGACCAGGTCTATTTCGCCTGGCGGAACGGCAACGGCACGTACGGCATTTCCTGTTCCACCGATGGCGGCCAGAACTTCGGCGCCGCAAGCTACACGGCTGGCGATTTCCCCCGCATCACGGCTGGACAGGACGGACTTGTGTATGTCGTGTACATGAACGGCGGAAATATCAACCTGAACAAGTACAGCTCCTGCCAGGCGGGTCTGGCCGGACAAGCGGGCTTCCCTGTCACTGTCGCAAGCGGCATTTCCGTAAACTGCCCCGTTGCTGGACTTGATCGCTGCAATAACGGGAATCAACTTCATAGCCATATGGTGGCGGTAAACGACACCAACGCCAATCACGTATACGTGGCTTACGCGCAGAGCACTTCCTCCACGAATGAGAACGTGGTCATGCACGATTCCACC
>JANXQZ010000355.1 GCA_025353235.1 Bryobacterales bacterium | reverse complement strand
CTTACTCCATGGCCCTACTTGAGCCCGTTATCTGGGCGAAAGGAACGTTTCTCAACCCGCAGCATCTCCAGATTCAGGACCGCTACATCGAAGAGTCGCTGCATTTCCACATGAATGCGCTGAGCTTCCGGCCTTGGGGCTTTCAACGGCTGCGCATCGACCAGGAGGCGCTCGCTTCCGGCACCTTCGCCGTCACCGATGCGATTGGAATCTTTCCCGACGGGCTGCTGTTCGACATACCGGTGTCGGATGCGGCGCCTCCGCCCAGGCCTCTGGCGGAACACTTCGGGCCGGACCAGGAAACGCTCGAGGTTTTCTTAACAGTGCCGCACTACAGGGAGCACGGACTCAACGTGGCGACCGCGCGCCGCGAAGGCGAGACCCGCTTTCGCGCCGAGGTGGAGATGGTGCGCGATGACAACACCGGCCTATCGGAGAAGCCGGTGATGGTTGCGCGAAAGAATTTCCGCTTGCTGATGGAAGGCGAAAATCGCGAGGGCAGCACCGCGCTTCGCATCGCCACCGTTCGCAAGACGGAGGCGGGCCTGTTTCGCATGGAGCCTCGTTTCGTTGCGCCTTTGATCGAGATCAAAGCCAGCGACTATTTGCTTTCCATCGCACGCAGGTTGGTGGAGATCCTTTCGGCGAAGAGCAGCTCTCTCTCCGGGATGCGTCGGCAAAAGAATCAGAGTCTGGCCGATTTCACGGCATCCGATATTGCCAGCTTCTGGCTGCTCTACACGATCAATACGTTTCTCCCGCAGTTCCGCCACATCTTCGAGACCAGGGGAGGGCACCCCGAACTGCTCTACTCCACCATGCTGTCTTTAGCTGGCTCGCTCACCACCTTTTCGCTCAAAGTGCATCCGCGCGACCTGCCCGCTTACGACCACAATCATCTGGGAGCTTGCTTTTTCGACCTCGATGAGAAGTTGCGTTTTCTGCTTGAGACCGTGGTGCCGAGCAACTTCGTTTCGCTGCCTCTGAAGCTGGTGCAGCCTTCCATTTACGCCACGTCCATTGACCGGGACGATTACCTTCGAAACACGCGAATTTACTTGGCCATCAGCGCTCAGACTAGCCAAGGGGATCTGATCGGCCGCGTGCCTCATTTGGTGAAGGTATGCTCGGCCGACTTCATCGATCATCTCGTGCAGAAAGCCCTGCCAGGCGTGGGCCTCACTCACGTGATTTCGCCGCCGGGCGCGATACCTGTGAAGCTCAATTACCAGTATTTCAGTCTGAATCAGTCGGGTCCGTGGGAGGCGGTGGTGCGAGCCCGCAACTTAGCGGTGTATGTTCCGGGCGATTTCCCGAACCCTCAGATGGAGTTGATTATTCTGCTGCCGCAGGCTGTATGAGCTGGGCAGGCTACGCGCTACTCTCGGCTTTCTTCGGCGCGCTGGTCGCTATTTTCGGGAAGATCGGAGTGCGCGATGTGGATAGCAATCTAGCCGTTGCGATTCGCACGGTGATCATCGTGTTTTTCGCTTGGGGCATCGTGCTGGTGCAGGGAAATGCGGCTGACGTGTTTCGCATTTCGCGGCATACGTTTGTGTTTCTAGGGCTTTCTGCATTGGCCACGGGGCTGTCCTGGCTTTTCTATTACAAGGCGTTGCAGTTGGGCGAGGCTTCGCGCGTGGCGCCGGTCGATAAATTCAGCTTGGCTTTAGTGGTGGTGATGGCGTTTGTGTTTCTGGGTGAGAAGCCGACTTATGGGAACGTCATCGGGGCGTCGTTGGTTACAGCTGGGGTGTTGGTGGCGGCGCTGGTTCGGTAGGATGGGCGATGCGAGCGGTACAGTAGTGATTAATGGGATTCGACGACTACAAAGTCGTACTGTATCGAAACTGGCCTGATGGGTGGGTGGCGGAAATCCCTGCGATTTCTGGATGCCACGCACTCATGCCGACTCGGGAACAGGCCCTAGCTGAGCTCGCTTCTATATTTCGGTTCATTTCGGAAGAATATGAGGCACGTAATCAGCCTGTACCCGCCGACGCGACCACGGGAGCGCCACGGCCCACCGCTCTTTTACCAAATCCTAAAGCAGCTAGGTATCGATCCAAAGCAATTTGATCGACTCCGATAGGAGGCACTGGCGCTTAAGATAAACCTTCTTGTGGAGCGCACAGTCATCGTTCTAACAACACTTGGCGCGAGCGTATTTACGGGCCATTTGTTCGTCCGAGAAGCGCCTCCACTCAGCGCCCGAATGGTGGCATCCGTGGGCTGCGAGATGGCGCTGGTAGGCGTTCTCATCGCCGATCTCTCGAAGCAGCGCAAGCAGGCCGCGGAAGAATGCCTTCATAACTCCTCCACCTGCAAGCGCGACATTACGAAGGGCGATTCAGCCACGTGCGACTGTTTCGATCCGCTCAAGATCCCGATCCAGATGCGCAGCGAGTCGATCAGGATCGTCGCTACCAGGACCAGAAAAATGCCGCATACAAAAGCGTCCAGTCGGGCATTGAAGATCTGGGTTTGGGCGGCCGCGATCTTTGACGCGACAATCTTTCCCGCATCGAGCGCGGCTTGCACCTTGGCGGCCTCGGCCAGGAACCCGATGCGCGGGATATCGGAGAAGATCTTTTCGTAACCGGCGGTGAACGTAACGATCAACAGCCAGGTCAGGGGCACGCACGTTACCCACATGTATTTCGCGCCGTGCATCTTGATCAGCACCGTGGTCGCGACGCATAGGGCGATCGCCGCGAGCAATTGATTCGCGATGCCGAACAGCGGCCATAGTGAATTGATACCCCCGAGCGGATCCTTGACGCCGTTATAAAGGAAGTATCCCCAGCCGCAAACTACCAGAGCGCTGGTCAGCAGCACACCCGGCATCCACCCGGTTCGGCCCAGCGGCTTCCAAACATGCCCCAGCAAATCCTGCAGCATGAATCGCCCGACGCGCGTCCCCGCGTCGATTACTGTAAGAATGAACAGCGCCTCGAACATGAGGGCGAAGTGATACCAGAAGCCCAGGATCTTGTCGCCGCCAAACTTCGCAAAGATGTGCGCCATGCCGAGCGCAAGCGACGGCGCCCCGCCGGTGCGTGAGAACAGCGTCTGCTCGCCGACTTCCGTGGCGAGCGCGGCCATCTGGTCCGGCGTTACTGCATAGCCCCAAGCCGAAATGGTCGCCGCGGCCGCCGCAGGCGTGGCTCCGACGATCCCTGCCGGTGAGTTGACCGCGAAGTACACGCCAGGCTCAAGCGCGCACGCCGCGATCATCGCCATGATCGCCACGAACCCTTCGAGCAGCATCGAGCCGTAGCCCACTGGCCAGGCGTGCCATTCGCGCTGAATCAGCTTAGGCGTCGTGCCGGAAGAGATGAGCGAATGGAATCCCGAGATTGCGCCGCACGCAATCGTAATGAAGCAGAACGGAAAGATCTTGCCCGCGAAGATCGGTCCCGTGCCGTCCGCGAAGCGCGAGAGCGCGGGCAATTGTAATTCGGGCCGGACAGCGAAGATACCCAGCCCGAGCATCAGAACAACGCCCAGCTTCACGAACGTGCTCAAGTAATCGCGTGGCGCGAGCAGTAGCCACACGGGCAGAGCGCTCGCGGTGAAGCCATAGACGATCAGCATCAGAGCGATTGCGGCTCCCGAATAGGTGAACATCGGCGCGAGCGTTTCCGATTTCGAGACCCACTCGCCGCCAAGGATTGCCAGCAGGATCAGGACGAAGCCGATCCCCGATACTTCCAGCACTTTGCCCGGCCGCCAGAATCGCAAGTAGAGCCCCATGATCACCGCGATCGGCATCGTCGCCGCAATCGTGAACGCGCCCCAGGGTGAGCCCTTCAACGCATTCACCACCACCAGACCCGTCACCGCAAGTAGAATGATCATGATCATCAGCACCGTGACCAGTGCGATGAAGCCGCCTACTTTCCCGATTTCTTCCTTTGCCATCTGGCCGATCGATTTGCCATCGCGCCGCATCGAACAAAACAGGATGACGAAGTCCTGCACCGCGCCGCCAAGCACACATCCGAGAATGATCCACATGGTTCCTGGCAGATAGCCGAATTGCGCCGCGAGCGTAGGCCCGACCAGAGGCCCAGGCCCGGCGATGGCGGCGAAGTGGTGGCCAAACACGATCCACTTGTTGGTGGGCTCATAGTCGTGGCCATCACGCAGCCGTTCCGCCGGAGTCGCACGCTTGTTGTCCAGCATCATGACGCGCGCCGCGATGAAATGAGCGTAGAAGCGGAAGGCAATGAGATACACACACACGGCCGCAAGTATCAGCCAGATGCTGTTGATCGATTCGCCGCGATAGGTAGCAATTCCTCCGAGGCAAACGGCGCCGGTGATCGCGATCGCGGCCCACAGGAGCCCGCCAAGAGTTTTCTTCATCGAACTAGGGATTGTACCTTGCAAGGGTAGGGCCGGGAGGGATCGTCAAGATCGCACGCGTCGAAATGGCGGCGGGCAGTGATTGTATACTCTCGTGCATGCGCAGCATCAAGCTCGGTCTCGGGATCAGTATCGACGGGTATATCGCACGGCCGGATGGCGCCTACGACTTCTTGTTTATGCCCAAGGACTACTCCATGACGCCGTTCCTCAAGAGCGTCGATACGGCAATCATGGGGCGTAAAACATACGACGTCAGTTTGCAGTCGGGCGCAACGTACGACCCGCGGATGCGGTCCTACGTCGTTTCCCGCTCGCTCCCCCCGGGCGCACGGGACGGCGTAACGTTCACAAATACGCCAGTCGCGAAGTTGGTTGAAGACATCCGCGAGCGTCGTGG
>JANXQZ010000316.1 GCA_025353235.1 Bryobacterales bacterium | reverse complement strand
ACGGCCGCCTGCGGCAGCAACTCCACTACGATCGCATCCACGATCACGGACGCGTGAGCACCCACGGCCCGTTCGACGTTACCGCCACCGTGTGCTCGAAGTGCGCAGAGTACTTGCCGTCCTTGGTAACTGCGGTCCACTTGTCGGCCCGGGTTTGCATGTCCGGACCGCCCGCATTCACCATCGGCTCGATCGCCAGCACCATTCCCTCTCTCAGGCGGGGGTTCTCATTGCGCCGGTCCACGTAATTCGGAACTTGGGGTTCCTCGTGCAATTCCGTGCCGATCCCGTGTCCCACCATTTCCCGCACGATCGAGAAGCCGTTGTCTTCGACATGCTTCTGCACGGTTCCGCAGATGTCGAACAACCGATTGCCCGACCGAACCTTGTCAATCGCCAATTCTAGCGCTTCCTTCGTAATGCGCAGGAGCTTTTCCGTCTCTTCACTGATCTCGCCAACAGGCACGGTGAGAGCGGAATCGCCGAAATAGCCGTTCAGCTGCACTCCCGTGTCAATCGAAACGATGTCGCCCTTTTTCAGCTTGCGCTTGCCAGACGGCATCCCGTGGACAATCTCGTCGTTCACCGAAGTGCAGAGCACATACGGGTACTTCGAACCGGCCGCCTGCGTATAATAACCCTTGAAAGCAGGTTTGGCACCCGCATCTTTCATCATCTTCTCGGCGGCGGCCTCGAGTTCCTGAGTGTTGACGCCTTCCTGCACCATCTTCGCCAAGTCCTGCAGGATTTGCCAAACCAGGAGCCCGCTGCGTCTCATGCGCTCCAATTCAGCCGTGTTTTTGCGAATAATCATGCCGCCCATCAAACCTGACGTGAAATCAACCCGCAGATCTTGTTAGAGATGGTTTGCGGAGAACCCTCGCTGCCGTCAACATCGAAGGTGGACACGCCCGACTCTCTAAAGTATTTCATCAAAGGCTGCGTTTGGAGCGAGTACTCTTCCAGCCGCTGCCGAATCACGCTCTCGCTATCGTCTTCGCGAGTAATCAGCTTGGCCCCGTCCTTATCGCATAAACCAGCCACTTTAGGAGGATTGGAGCTAATGCTGTATAGCGTGCCGCAAACAGGACACAATCGGCGGCCTGACAAACGCGCAATCACTTTATTATAGTCCACTTGCAAGTGGAGCACCACTGGTACGACGTTTCTCGCAAGAAGCAACTGGTGCATCGCTCCCGCTTGTTGCAGAGTCCGGGGGTAACCGTCGAGGATAAAACCTCTCGTGCAATCGGGTCGATCGATGCGATCTTCCACCAAGCGGTTAACCAGCTCGTCCGATACCAGCATCCCAGCCTGCATTCCAGCCCGCACTTGCGTTCCCAAGGCATCGCCCGCTTCGATATGCTCGCGTAGCATGTCGCCCGTCGAGATGTGCGGGGCCTGCATGCATTGCCTCAGCAGTTTCGCTTGCGTTCCCTTCCCTGACCCCGGCGATCCGAAAAGGATCACTGCCGAGCCACCGCCATTCACCGCCATGAATTCGCTGAATTCCTTCTAAGCGCCGCTGCGTCGACCGCGAATTCTGCCTGCCCGCGGAGTGAAGCCTTCGTAGTGACGCATGATTAACTGCGCCTCCACTTGGTTCACCGTGTCCATCGCTACTCCGACGACAATCAGCAGGGACGTTCCACCGAAGAAGAAATTCACGCCCAAACCATCCAGCAACCAGCGCGGGAAGTAATTGTCGATGAAGTTCCCTACTCCGGGCAGGCGCTGCAGTTTGATTCCAGAGATCATGATCTGCGGGATAAGCGACAGGATCGAGAGATACAAGCCGCCCACAACCGTGATCTTGGTCAGAATCGTATTCATATAGTCGGCGGTGTTCTTGCCAGGTCGAATGCCCGGGATGAATCCGCCGTACTTGCGCATGTTGTCGGCCGCTTCGTTCGGATTGAAAATGATCGAGACGTAGAAGAAGCAGAAGAACATGATCAGCGCCACGAAGAGGAGATAGTACAACGGCTGTGCGCCTCCGATCGATTGCAGCATCCCGCTTAGGAATGGACTCGTCTTCACCCATTGCACTTGCATGAGGGTTTGCGGAAAGGCCAGGAGAGAGGAAGCGAAGATCACGGGGATCACGCCGCCAGCATTCACTTTCAGGGGCAGGTGAGTAGATTGGCCGCCCATCATCCGGCGTCCGACTACGCGTTTCGCATATTGGACCGGGATACGCCGCTCGCCGCGCTCTACGAGAACGATGAATGCCACCACCGCCACCATCACCGTCAAGATAATGATGAGGTGAATGGGGGTCCACTGCTTGCTGACGAGGTTGCCGTAAATGTTGTCGATTGCCTTCGGGATGCCTACTACGATGCCAGTAAAAATCAGCAGCGACATGCCGTTGCCGATTCCGCGTTCGGTGATCTGCTCGCCGAGCCACATGATGAACGCCGTGCCTGTTGTGAGACTCAACATCGTCATGGCGATAAAGCCTGGTCCCGGATGCATCACGAAGCCGCCGTCTGAACTTTGCAGCGTGAATGCGATTCCAAAAGACTGAACGATGGCCAGCATCACGGTGAGGTAGCGCGTCCACTGGGTGATCTTCCGGCGTCCGAGCTCGCCCTCTTTTTGGAGCTTCTCGAGGGTCGGAACCACGACTGTCAACAATTGCAAGATGATCGAAGCCGTGATGTACGGCATGATGCCGAGCGCGAAGATCGTCAGGCGGCGGAACATCCCTCCGCTGAACAGGTCCAGGAAGCCAAACAGGGTTCCGGAATTGCGCGCGAAGAACTCCGACAGCTTGTTGAAATCGATGCCCGGAGTAGGAATATAAGCGCCCAGCCGATAGATGGCCAGCATCGCAAGCGTGAACAGGATCCGCTTGCGCAGGTCCGGGATCCGAAATATATTCGCGACGGCCTCAAAAAACTTCATAGTTTCCCCAGTTTAGAATCCTTGTGGGGCAGCCAATCGTGGCTGCAGTCGCATTTCAGGCGGCTTTGGCGAACCGCGGTAGATAGCCGGCTGAAAGCCGGCTGCAGCCAGGATTGGCTGCCCCACAATCCCTTTACATGGTTGTTCATGACGATTGAGAGCTAGACGGCAGCTCCCGGAACGCCCCCGCCAATTACCTCGGCGGTCCCGCCGGCTTTCTGAATTTTTTCCAAGGCCGATTTTGAGAACAGGTGAGCCTGCACCGAGATTTTGCGGGTCAACTCGCCGGAACCGAGCACCTTGAGCCCAGCGCCGAGCTTCTTAATTACGCCCGCTTCCATCAAGCTGTCGGGCGTAAACGAGTCGCCGGACATCAGTTCCAGACGATCCAAATTTACGATCGCGTATTCCTTGCGGAAAATATTCGTGAAGCCGCGCTTCGGCAAACGGCGGTGGAGCGGCATCTGGCCGCCTTCGAAACCGCGCATGATGCTATACCCCGAAACCGACTTGGCGCCTTTCGCGCCGCGGCCGGAAAACTTGCCTCGGCCCGTGCCCATGCCCTGCCCGACGCGCTGCTTCTTGTGCTTCTGTCCCTTGGGCGGTCTTAAATTGCTGAGATTCATGGCCTAGTCCTCTACGATCGCCAGCAGATGCGGAATCTTGGCAACCATGCCGCGAAAATTCGCCGTATCCGGGCGCACCACAATGCGATTCATTTTCTTCAGACCCAGCGAGCGCACGATAATCTTGTGCTTCTCGGGCGTGCAAATGGGACTGCGTATCAGCTTAATTTTGATCATGCCGTCAGCCATGGCGATTATCCTACCTTTTCCTGCGTCAGGCCGCGCATCTCGGCCACTTGCGCCCGGTCGCGGAGTTGTTCTAGCGCGTTGATGGTTGCCTTGACGACGTTATGCGGATTGTGCGAGCCAATCGACTTCGTGAGAACATTGGGAATGCCTACGGCCTGAATCACCGCGCGCACCGGACCGCCAGCAATTACGCCAGTACCGTCTTTAGCGGGTTTCAACATAACCAGTCCGCTGCCAAACTTCCCCAGAACAGGATGCAGGATCGTG
>JANXQZ010000308.1 GCA_025353235.1 Bryobacterales bacterium | reverse complement strand
CTAGTCAGGGCCGATTGTCAATCGGCCGCAGATTAACAATCTGCCGCAGATTAACAATCTGCCCCACTACTATTCGCAGACCATTCCAAAGATCCTAACGAGGCTTCTCCGCGCCAGACAACCGGCTGTAAGGCCCATGCGAGCCATTGGGCAAAATCGTAGCCGCATCCGTGCGCGCTTGCCCAAGTTGCTGCGCCGTAAGTTCGCGGACCCCCGTTAAATCCGCCCCGCAAAAATCGGTGGCGTACAGCCGCGCTCCGCCCATCCGCGCATTCCGCAGCATCGCTCCCACCAGATCGCACCCGGCCAGCAATGCCTCGCGAAAGTCGGCACCACTAAGATCCGCCCGATAAAAGAGGGTCGATTTAAGCTCCGCATGATGAAACTTCGCAGACGGCAATTCCGCCTTGGTGAGGTCGCATTGCTTCAACCGCGCATACGTAAAATTCACATCGCGGCCAACCGCTCCATGAAAGCGGCAGTCCTCCAGCGTAGTCCGAAAAAATTGCGCTCCCCCAATTTCGGTGCTGGAGAAGTCGCACTCGTCCAACTTGGCATGATGCAAACTGATCCCGTTCAGAACTGCGCCCCGGAAGGTCGTCTTCCGGATGATGGATTCGTGAAATCGAGCATTTTCCATGAGCGCCTTGCGAAAGCTGACTTCCTCCATGCGCGTCTCAGCCAGTTGAGCGGCAATCAGGCGAGCGAATTGAAATTGCGCCCGCTCGATTCGCGCACCGGTGAGGTCGGCCCCGTTCAAGAGCGCCCGCCCGAAGTCCGCCGCTTGGATGGAGACCCCGCGCAAGTCCGCCAACGAAAGGTCCGCATCCAAAAGCGTCGTTCCATCAAAGGAGGCCCGCGCCAAGTTAGCTTTTTGCAGTTGAGCTTCATTCAGGGTGAGGCCGCCCAATTCGCAGCGCCTCCCTGTCCCGTTGCCCGATGCCCAGTGCGCATGAGCGGCAACAATATCTTCCAGCGAGCGGTTCTGAGCGGGGATCTCGGATAATTGCATCGGGTTCGGTTCTTAAAGCGCTTATCGACGGTTTCCCCGGCTGTGATAACGTGGATTTTCATGAAACGGCGACTAGCCATACAATCCTTGCTCGGTTTGCCCGGGATCAGCGCCCTGCCAATGCTCGCGCAACAAGCGCCCACCGACAAGACCAAGCCTCCATCTACGGAAAAGCTTCCGCCGGAGCTGAAGCCCGCTCCAATTGACGAGTTCCCCAAGCTGGCCGTGATTCGTCCGGATGCGGTCGTTGCTGGCGAGACCAATTTTCTCAGCGCCTCCCAAAGCGAGACTCTGCGTCATCTGGCGGGCCTCTTGGTTCCTGCCAGCGGGGGTCGGGCAGGAGCCACCGAAGCGGGTGCGCCGGAGTTCCTCGACTTCCTGATCGGCAGGTCGCCCGCGCCGAGGCAGAAGTTGTACCGCGCCGGGCTCGACAAGCTGGAAGGCGATGCGCGGCATCGATATAGCAAGAGTTTTTCGAGCCTGACCGCAGCCGAAGCCGACTCGCTCCTCGCCGCTTTGCATCAGCCCTGGAGCCAGCAAGGGCCTGCCGATGAACTGGGACGTTTCCTTGAGGCGGCCAAGGAAGACATGCTCCGCGCAACCATGAACTCGCGCGAGTTTCTCGCATCCGGGGGCCAGCGGCGCGCAAGCGGGTTAGGCACGTATTGGCATGCGCTGGACTAGGCGGAATTAAGAGCGAATGACAACAGACTACGACGTGCTCATCATCGGTTCCGGCGCTTCAGGCGGCATGGCGGCTCATACGTTAACTAAGCTCGGCGTGAGCTGCCTGATGCTGGATGCCGGCCCCTTGCTCGATTTCGATCGCGACAAATCTTTAAAGGCCGTGTATGATCTGCCTTATCGCGGCTTTGGAGAGCCAGGGCGGTTCCCCCATGTGACGCAGGCGTCCGAGTTCGATGCGAACTTATGGGCGGACGAGAAGCAAAACCCTTACACCTACGATCCGAAAGACCCTTACTATTGGGTGCGCATTCGCATGATCGGGGGCAAGACTCTGCGCTGGGGGCGAGCCTCATGGCGCTTGAGCGACTTCGAGTTTAAAGGGAAAGATCATGACGGGCAGGGCGACAATTGGCCTGTATCCTTGAAGGACCTGTCGCCGTATTACGACCGCGCCGAGCCGATGTTCCGCGTTTCCGGCCGCAAGGAAGGCTGGCCGCAGTTGCCCGATGGAATTTTTCTTGCCGATGAATCGCGCGACAGTTTGAGCGTGCAGCGCTTTCTGGATTCGGCGCGGAAGATGCAGGTTCCTACCACCAAGCAGCGCCGGTCCACCGGCAGTCTGGCCAGTTCGGTGAACCTGCTGCTTCCCGACGCTCTGGTCACGGGCAAGCTAAAAATCGTTCCTAACGCTATTGTGCGGGAGATTAGTGTCGATAAAGATACTGGGAGGGCTAACGGGGCTCACTTTGTCGATCGGTTGTCGAAGCGGGATTTTTTCGCCCCTGCGAAGGCGGTAGTTGTGGGAGCGTCGTGTCTGGAGAGCACGCGCCTGCTGCTGAATTCCAAGTCGCGCCAACATCCGAACGGCTTAGCCAATTCCAGCGGAGTTCTGGGTCATTATCTTTTCGATCAGTTCTATGTGAAAAATGTGGTTACGGCCATTGTTCCGGAAGCTCGCGGCGGCAAGGCTCCACGCAACCTGATGGGGGGAGGAGGCTATATCCCACGCTTTCGAAATTTGGCGGATCGGGAGAAAAACTTCGTGCGCGGCTACGCCTACGACTTCGGCAGCGGTGGCACCCCTTCTGCAAAATACATTCCGCTGTATGGAGAGGCTCTGCTCAAGGAACTGGCTGAGTTGCAGAATACTGCCTTTAGCCTGACCACGATGGGCGAGACGCTCCCTCGCTTCGAGCACCACGTCCGCATTAATCCGAACGTGAAAGATGAGTGGGGCATTCCGTCCCTGCACATCACCCAGCGCTATACCGACAACGAGTATGCAATGGCTAAGGACTCGATGAACGTCGCGGAAGAGCTATGCAAGGGTGCCGGATTCGAGGTGCTGTCGAAGCACTTCGAAATGGTGCCGCCCGGCGAGAGCATTCATGAATTGGGAACTTGCCGGATGGGCGCGAATCCGAAGACTTCGGTGCTCAATGGATTTAATCAGACGCACGATATCCGAAATCTGTTTGTGATGGATGGGAGTTCGTTCGTCTCCGGGGGGTCCCAAAATCCGACCTTAACGATTCTGGCTTTGTCGATGCGTGCGTCGGAGTATCTGGCCGAAGGAATGCGAAAAGGCGAGATCTAAGTCGACTGGTGCCGCTAGTTTTTCCCGCATCCCAACAAATCGCGAATCGATGTAGGGCAGATTGTTAATCTGCAAGCCGATTGTTAATCGGCTTTCCACCTCGGCCGCAGATTAACAATCGGCCCCACTATGCGCAGAAATGCAATTTGCTGCTCAAGACTCTATGCCCCGCGCACCCTCCGAGCGAACTCCTCTTCCGGCGAGAGTACCAGCCGCTTGCGTCCGTACACGGCAAAATATGCTATCCCGAGCAGGAACCAGATCGCTGCGCCAACCACTCCCAAGCGATAATCTCGATTCATGAAAAGAGTCAGCAATGTTATCGCCGCGATCGCAATCGCCGAGCCTGCGCCGAACACACCCAAGGGACTCTTGTACGGTCGTGCAAGCAACGGAAACAATCGACGCAGCTGAATGAACGAAGCCATCTGTAGAATGTAAGCGATCACAGCCCCGAAAACAGCCATGTTCAAAAGGACCGCACCCACCGGACTCTTCTGCCCCGCAAGTTGGATGGCGAGTGCTGCGGCAAAGCCGAGCACGGAACCCACGATCAGCGCCCGTTCGGGGGTCTGGCGGCGGGCATGGGTAACCGATAGCCAAGTGGGAAAATATCCAGCTCGCGAGAGCGAGTAGATCTGCCGTCCGTAGGCATAAATAATCGTATGAAAGCTCGCCAGCAAACCAGTGCAAGCGAACAAGGCCAGCAGCTTGGTTTGCAACCCGTTGCCGAAGATGGTCCGAAAACCGAGAAATAACGGTTCATCGGATCGGCCCACCTGCGTGGCTCCCGGCGCGATTCCGGCGTTCAGGATCACCGTCAGGAACGCAAATAGGATCAGCGTAGCCAGGCCCAGCAGCATGCCGCGCGGCATGTCTCTCGCGGGATCGTGGGATTCCTCGGCTGCCAGAGGAAGTTGCTCTATCCCGAGATAAACCCAAAGCGCGAAGGGCAAGGATCGCAGCACGCCAGCCCACCCTCGAGGCAGCCAAGCGCCGCCTTCCAAAGCCCAGCGATGCAAGTCGAAACGCGGAATCGCTCCAGCGAAGAAAAGTGCAAGAATCGCGAGGGCGCAAATCGTGATCACTACCGACACGCGGAATGATAGTTCCACGCCCGCCATGTTGAATGCGACGAATACGCCGTAACAAACCAACCACCAGACGGGTGCCCAAACTGGCCGAGTTTGAAAAATCGAACCCAAATATCCACCGACGCCAACCACGATCACCGCGGGCGTGAGGATGTATTCCATGTTCTCAGCGAGCCCGGTTATGTATCCGGCCCACGGTCCCATGGCAGTGCGCGCGAAAGAGTAAGCGCCCCCAGTATGGGGCAGGGCTGGCGACATCTCGGCGATGCTAAAGCACAGACCGCAGAAGAGCAGGGTCATGATGCCTAGCGCAGCCAGCATGCCCCCGAATCCGCCCTCGAGCAAACCGAAGTTCCAGCCGAAAAAATCACCCGAAATGACCGCGCCTACGCCCAGCGCCCAAAGCTGCAATACGCGCGCGTGCCGGCGCAGAGAGCGACTCTCGAGGTATGCTTTTTCAGGTGTTGCGTATTGCAGCTTATCCACGCTCTATGCGAGTCTAGCGCGAGCGGAGGAATACGGTATAATCGATCAACAATGGGTAGATTAAGGGTTGGCTCTTTGTTTTCGACACTCTCCATTCTTGCTGCAGCATCCACTGCGACCAGTTATACAGACTCCATAGATCAATGGAGACAGAAACGCGAGGCAACCCTGAAGGCTGATTCTGGATGGCTGACCCTCGCTGGACTTATCTGGTTGCAGGAAGGTGCCAACACGGTTGGATCGGGTGCAGGGAGTGCGATCCGGCTCGCTCGCGGGCCTGCTCGCGTTGGCGTCATCGAGTACAAAGATAAGAAAGCAAGCTTTCGAGCGGAGACCGGGGTTGCTGTCACGGTGAATGGGAAACAAGCGACGCAAATCGCCCTCAAGTCGGATGACGGGGATGCCAAGCCCGATCTCATCGAAACCGGCGACTTTACGTTCTTTGTCATCCATCGCGGCGAGCGCGACGCCATTCGCCTCAAAGACAAACACAGCGAATACCGCAAGGCGTTTACGGGCCTGCACTGGTTTCCGGTAAAACAGGATTATCGAGTGGTGGCGAAATGGGTAGCGTACGAAAAGCCGAAGCTCCTCACCGTGCCGAATATTCTAGGAGAGATTGAGCACAATCCGAGTCCGGGCTACGCGCTGTTCCCCCTGCAAGGAAAAGAACTTCGGCTGGACCCGGTGGTGGAAGACGGCACGCTCTTCTTTATCTTCCGAGACCTGACGGCGGGCAAAGAAACCTATCCGTCAGGCCGATTCCTGCATTCGGAGATGCCTAAAGACGGCAAGGTGATTCTAGACTTCAACGAAGCCTATAATCCGCCCTGCGCGTTCACTCCGTATGCCACCTGCCCGCTTCCCCCCAAGCAGAATCGGCTTGCGATCAGGATCGAAGCCGGTGAATTAAACTACGGCCATCACTGAACGGCGGCCCGCACCGGAAGGAAGAGCGTTTGGGGCACGGTTAACGCGCCTAAGGAAACGTCCACTGGAAGGTCGCCATTCGGGGCATTTGCCGGGACAACCACGTTGAACTGATAAACCCCAACCAGCCCTTGCACCAATCCCGCGAACGCAACCTGGGCCGGTATCTGGCCGATGTTGAATTGCAGAGCCGTTGCCAAATTGTTTTGGCCTTGCACGATTTGGCCTGCGACTGGAATGCTGCCGGGGGTAACCGGTCCAAATCCGACGCCGTAGAAGATCAGCGTTTCGCCGGGCACGGCCGGGGCGGCGGGAAGACCTGGAACATTGCCGTTCGTCACGTAGAAGCCCGTGCTGGCGTGGATCGCGGCAACGTACTGCTTGCCTGCCACGTTGAAAGTGGAAGGAGCAAGCAGGCCTCCCTCGTACGGCCTTAGCGACAGCGTCACCGGCACGCTCGACTCGTTATTGTACGTCACCACCACCGGTGCCAGCCCGCTAGCTGGAACTCCAGCGGGCACTTGCACGTTGATTTGACTCGGACTCACATAGCTGACATAAGCCGGCTGACCTGCAATCGTCACGCTAACTCCATCCAGCGAAGTGGGCGCTTTGCCATTCGAAAAATCGGACCCAGCCCAGCCGCGAGTAGTTCCAGCTAGATTCGATCCGTAGATTTCGATCCACGACCCTGGCCCCGCAGCCGGATACCCCCCAAAGTTGCTCGCCCCAATCACGCCATTCGACGCGATAGAAGGGAATGGAACCAGCGAAGTCACAGATAAAACCACGACATAGTTTTGATCCTGCACTGAGCCGCTGGTGTAGTTCAACAGCGGAATCTGATCGAACGGCGATGGCAAGGGTCCCGGTGTTGGCACCGGCACGGATGCGATCTTATCCATAATCGCCAACCCGGCGCTGTCGACAATGCGGCCGAAAACGGTGAACCCGCCATTCTGAGCGTTTAGGTTCGCGGAGTTGTCTCCCTCGTTGAAAAACCATTGGCTGGTGGCGCTGTTCGGATCGCTGCCAAGCTTAGCCATCGCCAGGGTTCCGCGTGCATTCGAAACGCCGGGCTCATTGATGACGGGAGCGTCGGCGGGAATCGCCACCAGGGTGTGGTTCTGCAATTGAAATCCGCCCCCCTGAATGATGAACCCGGGGACGGAACGGTGAATCACGGAATTGTTGTAAGCTCCGCGATTCATGTAGTTCAGGAAGTTTGCGACCGTCAGCGGCGCGTTCGGAAGAAGCGTCACGTCCATGTCGCCAAGGGTGGTGTGGAACCGAACTATGGGCGCGGGCGAGTCTTGACCAACCAGCGCATAGGGTACGCAGAGAATAATGGCAATCGCGCAGGCCAAACGAGCGTTTATCATGGCTACTGCGATTTTAACGCACGGTCTTTTTTTAAACTCTGAAATGATCCGGACGCCAGTTCACGATCGCTTTTTTCACTTCGGCGTTCTTCAAATTGCCGGTTAAGGTTTTCTCGACCAGCGAGGGGAGTTCCGCATCCGAGGCGAACCTGAGACCCACCAGTTGAGCTTCGGACAGTTGCGCAGCCCGCGATCGCAAAGGTTCGGGAAGAGTCTGCGAGAGTCGCAAGCGCTCCTCCAGCCGAATGACGCGATCCTGCACCTTCAGCGAATAGATCCGCATCTTGAATACCGCGACGACCGCGGCGGCTGCCAGAACAATCGACCAATAGGCGGAGAGTTCGGGATGCCGGAAGGCATGGACGATATTGACGATGAAATTCGTGACCACAATGGGCATCAGGAAAAAGTGGAACGGCGGATCGAACTTCGCATGATTCGCGTAGTTCTGCACCTTTGTGTCGGGCATGCATATCTCCTTGCTGCTTTTCGAATGAGACTCCAGTGTACAGGCTACAATCAGAGGAAACATGGAACGGCGAACTTTTGTAAAAGCAGGCGTCGCGGCTCTTTCCCTGGCCAGAAGCGCGCCAGCGACGGCCCCGAAGATCACTTCGTCCGTGATGCTCTGGACGCTCAAAGGCACGTTTGAGGAGAAACTCAATGTGGCCGCGCAGTCTGGCGTGGAGTCCGTCGAACTCGTCGCGGAACACATGGAGTGGAGCGACGCTGAAATTCGCGAGATGAAGAAGCGCGCCCGCGATTTGCATCTCGGAATGGATACGATCATCGCGACTCCCGATTGGAAGAAGCGTCCCGTTTCGATGGTTCGACCGGAGCAGCGCGACAACTTTCTCGCAGATGTCGGCAAAGCCATGGTCTTCGCGCAAAAGATGGATGTGCCGCAGATCATTCTGATGAGCGGGGATGAAGTGCCCGGCGCAACTCGCGAAGCGCAATACGCCTGTTTACTCGAATCCGCGAAGCGCGCGGGAGATCTGGCAGCCAAGGCCAATTTGCGTCTGATTGTCGAGCCGCTGAATTCCAAAGTGAATCACAAGGATTTTTTTCTGACTACTTGCGTGGAGGGGCTCAAGCTGATTAAGCAAGTGGATAACCCGCATGTGAAGCTTTTGTTCGACATCTATCATGAGCAGGTTCAAATCGGAAATGTCACCCGAACGCTGACGGAAGCCGCTCCTCATGTGGCCGTGTACCACATCGCAGACAATCCCGGCCGTAACGATCCTGGCACGGGTGAAATGAACTACGCGAACATTTATAAGGCAATAAAACAGGTGGGTTTCAACGGTTACGTAACGATGGAGTATCTGCCGTTGGCGGATCAAACCGCAAGTTTGACCAAGGCAGTTCGCGAGATGAAGGCGGTTCTGGCCGCTTAAGGCCTGTCGCTAAGTGGAACTGCATCCTGGCCAATGTCACTTACTTTCCCTGGCATTGATTGCCTGCCCCACAAAGCAGCATAGCAGCCTTCGAGCAGCCTCCTGTCGGCACACAGAGCCCACCCTAGACAAAGAAATCTCCAGCGCCAATCAGTTCTGCTGGCCCAGTCAAATACACCGAATCATCCCATCTCAGTTGCAAATCCGCTGCCAGCGTGTGAATGCGAATCGGCGTTTTCACCACCCCCCGCAAGATTGCCGAAACCGCCGCGCCTGTCGATCCAGTGCCGGAACTCAAGGTCGGCCCAACTCCCCTCTCAAAGAAACGCACATCAATCGCGTGCTCGTCCACCAGTCGAACGAATGACACGTTCGTATGTCTCGGAAAGAACGGGTGCGCCTCGATCTCTGCGCCAGTCTGCTCCCAGCTCGAAGGAAATTCCGTCACAAACACCGCGCACTGAGGGTTCCCGACATCGACGATAGTCACCTCCTGCGTACCCGAACGCAAGGGCAACGCAAACCGAACCTGATCCGGGAGAAAGTTCGGCAACCCCATGTCCATCTCAAACAGAAACTCCCGATCCTTCCGCTCGATCAACCGAAGCGTCTTCAACCCGGCCCCAGTCGTAAGCCTCACCTCGTTCCCGGCCACACCCGCGTCCACCAAAACCGCCGCGGCGCAGCGCGTTCCATTGCCCGATAGTTCCGCCTCGCTGCCATCCGCATTGAAGAGTCGGAGCGAATCGCGCTTTAGCAAAATCCAGCCATCCGCGCCGATCCCGGTATGCCTATTGCAAATCGCACGCGCGACTGCTGGAAGATTCTCAAGCGGAGCCTGATCGTTCCAGGTCAAGAGAAAGTCGTTTCCCGCCCCATGCGCTTTGATGAACGGTACGGTCATGTTTCAATTCCTCTTGTCGATACGGATCTCCGGAGCGTCTTTCGCAATGATCGTTTCCAGGCGTCGGTACCGGGGCGAAGCAACGGCACGGGACACTGAATCCTTCGCCATCGATACGGCCCATTCCTCATGCAGGAACATGCTTGGAAACGAAATCGCAAACTGCCACTCAGGCTCGTTTCCTTCCTGCAGCACCTCTCGAAAGGGGATGCCCGCCTCGCGAAAAGCTCCAGCCAGATCGCCGAGCGTAGAAAAAATCCCTGTTCCCGCCTGATAGTGTCCGGCCAAAAACCGCGCGGCAGCATGAGTCCAGGCCCGCCGCGCTTCGGAGTTTACTTGGGATTCTTTCCAGCAAACCCACGCGTCCGGTCGCGGCTGCGCCAGCCACGGGATGCCCGAAATCAGAATCACGGTCAAGGCGGCAAACCAGCGCCTCCGCACCGGGAACGCTGACACCGCTGCCCCCGCGCATATTGCTAACAACGGCAGCGCGGCCAAGCCATAGCGAGTGTTGTAATAACTGTGCGGCCAAAGCGTAGGGATATAAATTGGATTCCCCGACGAGTGCATGCTCCACACGTAAAAGAAAGGCGACAGCGCGAGCAGTAGGAGCGGCCACCAGAGTCGTTTCCACAGCGCCGCCAGCAGCCCAATCAATGCGATTCCCGCTGCTCCCCAGCCCGCCGTCAATTGCAAGGCAGCACCAAAATACTGCAACGCTTGCAGCCAATCGTGCTCGCCCGGATACGACTTGCCGGATTGAATTGCTTTCGCCGAGTACGGGCCGTTATAGAAGGACAGCGCATTTCCGAAATACCACCAGTTATGCATCAGCCAGTAGACAGGTCCGGCACTGGCGATGAATCCGAACAGCAGCGCGGCGCCTAACTTGCCTCTTCGCGCCGCGACTAAGAAAAAGAGCGTGACAAAAGGGATGATGAACCATCCCTCGTAGCGAGTCATGGAAGCCGACAGACTAGCGAGACCCGCGCCCGCCACCATCCCGAGCGATTGCGTTTGGCGAAACTCCACGGTGCAATACAACAGCGCCATCAGACTCGCGAACAGCACCGCCTCGTTCATCGGGATCGATTGCAGATAGAGAAAATTAGGATTCATCGCGACGCAAGCAAGCGCGGCAGCGGCAGCCGCAATTGACCCGAAGATGCGCTGCGCCGAGGCGAACAGAAACATGCCCCCAAGCACGAAGCAGATGGCGCTAGGAACGGCGCCCGCCAAACCGCTTCGCCAGAGTGGGTCATAACTCACAAGCGGGAGCATCAGGACATGCGGGAGCGGCAGCCATACCGTGCCGATCTGGTCATAGCCTGGAGTGCGCGAGTCAACCACCCGGCGCGCGATGGTTAAGTGCGCTTCGGCGTCGCCGTAGTATAGAGTCCAGCCATTCCACTGAACAGTTGCAACAGCGGCGGCGCTGATTGCGCTGAGGCAGAAGAGAGCAATAAGCTGGGACTTCAAAACTCGGTGAATTGGCGAAATTCGTTGAAGCGGACGTCCACTTCGTGGCGAGTCAAATTGCGGAACCGGTCCACTCCGAATTTCTCGCAGCAGAAGCTCCCCATAACCGACCCGTAGATTACGGCCCGGCTCAGTTCCTTATGATCCACGTGGCCATTTTTAAGGTCGAAGCCGCGCTCGGCGAGGTATCCCACGAAGCCGCCCGCAAAACAATCGCCGGCGCCTGTCGGGTCGAACACCTCCTCCAGAAGATACCCAGGGACCATGAAGTGGCCGTCGCGCCGGAACAGGATTGCACCGTACTCGCCGCGCTTAATTACCAGCGTGTTTGGACCCATATCGAGGATCACCTGCGCCGCCCGCTTTAGGTTATTCTCGCCGGAGAGCATGCGAGCCTCGGCATCGTTGATCAACAGGAAGTCCCATTCGCGGATGGTGGCCAGGAGCTCTTCGCGGAAGTCCTGGATCCAATAGTTCATTGTGTCGCCGCCGGTTAGGCGAACGCCGTTCATCTGAGCTCGAACGCTGCGCTGCAACGCCGGTTGAATATTTCCTAGAAGCAGATAAGGCGTGTCTTTATAGCCGGCGGGAAGCTTGGGCTGGAAGTCGGCGAAGACGTTCAGATCGGTCCGCAAAGTAGTGCGGTCGTTCATGTCGGCTGAGTAGACGCCTTGCCAAAAAAACGTTTTGCCGGGCACGCGCTCCAGACCTTCCAGATCGATGCCGCGCGAGAGCAAGAGGTCGTAATCCTGCTGCTCGAAGTCGTCGCCAACCACGGCCACGATCTTGGGCTTGGTGAAGAAACTAGCCGAGAGGCAAATGTAAGTGCACGCCCCACCGAGCATGCGATCGACGCGGCCATGAGGAGTTTCCACCCCGTCGTAGGCTAC
>JANXQZ010000297.1 GCA_025353235.1 Bryobacterales bacterium | reverse complement strand
CCTGTTTTGAGGCGAGTCCAGGAGAGGCCGAGCGTTCTCAGTTGATCCCCGAGCAGATTGGATGACGCCTCCCCGTTCCTGCCGCAGCTATAGGTGTTCTCACCCACATGTGCCAGGCCATTCAAAAACGTGCCCGTCGTGATGATGACCGTTTCCCCGGAGATAATTCGCCCATCCCGCAATAGGACACCCACGACCCTGCGTTGCCCGGTCGCCACCTTCTCAAGAACCAGCTCGGCGACTTCAGCCTGCAGGATGCGAAGGTTGGGCTCCTGCTCCAGCACTTCTTTCATCCGTATCCGATACATCTTTTTGTCGCACTGAGCACGAGGGGACCAAACGGCAGGGCCGCGGCTGGTGTTGAGCAAGCGGAACTGAATGCCAACGGCGTCTGTTACCTCACCCATTAGGCCGCCGAGCGCGTCGATTTCGCGCACCAAATGCCCCTTCGCAATGCCGCCCACGGCTGGATTGCAAGACATTTGGGCAATCAGGTCTAGATTCATGGTGATCATGGCCGTGCGCATTCCAAGACGCGCACAGGCTCTCGCCGCTTCGCAGCCAGCATGTCCCGCGCCTACGATGATTACGTCGTACTTTGCGATTTTCACGACTGCCTTCAGTTTTGCACAGGACCACTCAATGGGATACTCAGATCAGGAGCACACTACCTGAAGGTCCTCGTAATCGGGTCAGGCGGGCGCGAGCACGCCCTCTGCTGGAAGCTGGCTCAGAATCCGGCAGTTCATTTATATGCCGCGCCAGGCAATCCCGGAATTGCAACGCTGGCCACTACAATTTTCACTACCGACTATTTAAGCGCGGCAGAGAAGTTTCGTCCCGATCTGACCATCATCGGTCCGGAAGCGCCTCTCGTGGCCGGGGTTGCCGACCAACTCCGCCGACGGGGGTTTGCAGTTGTGGGTCCCAGCGCGCAGGCGGCACAACTGGAAAGCAGCAAAGCGTTCGCTAAAGCGCTCATGGCTTCCAGCGGCATCCCGACAGCGCGTTACGTGACGGCGGACAGCGCACTTCGCGCTCGGGAAGCACTTCGGGGGTTCGCGTTTCCAGTCGTCTTGAAAGCTGACGGGTTAGCGGCTGGTAAGGGTGTCGTGATCGCCCATACGCCTGAAGAATCAGAGGCAGCCATCCATTCTCTCTTAAACCTGTCGCGCGGACTCGTAATCGAGGAGTTTCTGGAAGGGCCAGAGGTCAGCTTTATCGCCCTAACGGATGGCGGCCATATCGTCCCATTCGAACCCACCCAGGATCATAAGGCCATCTTTGACAACGATGAGGGCCCCAATACAGGCGGTATGGGTGCCTACTCTGACTCGCGGATTCTGAATTCTATTGAGCGCAGTCAGATTATGGACACGATCATAGAACCTGCGATCAAAGCAATGTCCGCCATGGGTCACCCATTTAGTGGCTTCCTTTTTGCCGGTCTCATGATGACGGCGGAAGGCCCGAAAGTTCTAGAGTTCAACGCTCGGTTGGGCGACCCGGAGACGCAGGCCCTGATGATGCGCCTAGACGGGGACTTCCTACCTGCGCTGCAAGCGGCGGCCCGTGGACAACTGCAGGGTGTTGATCTTAAATGGAATCCTGCTCCATCGGTCTGCGTGGTTCTCGCGGCACACGGTTACCCTGGGAACGTACGCGTAGGAGATCCGATCACCGGGATCGAAAAAGTTGAAAATGCGCTCGTTTTTCAGGCTGGAACAAAACAAGTCAGTAATGTTTTACAAACAGCCGGAGGACGCGTTCTTGGAATCACCGCTTCCGGTGCAACGTTGCCCGCTTCCATCAACACCGTATACGAAGAAGTCCTGCGAATCCACTTCGACGGCATGCAATACCGCACCGATATTGGGAAAAAAGGCCTGAAGCGCTGGTAAACTGAGTTCATGTGGGGACGTAGCTCAGATGGATAGAGCGGCCGCCTCCTAAGCGACAGGTCGGCAGTTCGAATCTGCCCGTCCCTACCA
>JANXQZ010000258.1 GCA_025353235.1 Bryobacterales bacterium | reverse complement strand
ACCTCGACCAGGGCCGCGTCGGACGTGGAGACCTGAACCTCCGATAGATACTGGCAAGGTCTCGATCGGCCCGGGGCATGATCTTAACGCGATATGCCTTGGGCAGCTTCAAATTCAGCGAAGAATTCCTCGGCGTCGCGGCATTTCCCTTGCTTAGCTTGTTCCAATCCCTGGCAGATGCCTTCGTTCACGTCGGCGTGGCTGGCGATGTCGAGCAAGCGCTGATATAACTCGGCGTTTTGGACGACAGCCTCTGCCTTGTCCTAAACCGTGAGCGCCACGGGCCGATTGCTCGTCTTAAGTTGCTTCATGGGTTCCCAGACCGACGGCAAAAGGTGGTGAGCCACTGAATGTCTTTAGTGATGTCGAGCATTAGAACCTCTCCAAAAGAAGTAGCACCTTGCTAGATGCTCTTAGAGGGATTGACTACTTGATCCTTCGCGCGAAGGCGTGGGTCTTGGGCGGTGCCTTCTCATCCAGCAATTTGGACACTTCTTCGCGGATATTCCTATCCTGCGCCGATTCGTCCTGCAGAAACGGATCGCCGCCAGTATATTGAGCTCGAATTACACCCTTGCGATCAATGATCAGCATGTAAGGAACGAAACTACGCACCATGGGCGAAAGCTGCATGTACGTGGTCGCCGAGAGTTGATCCACCGCACCCAGCGGATATATCGGCTGGAACCTTTGAATGAATTGAGGAACGCCTGCGCTTTCGGCAGCGTTCATTGCTCCTGCTATCACCTGTAAACCCTTCGGCCCTAAATCCCTCTGCACTCCATTTAGAGTCTGAATCACTTTTTGGCAATGCGGGCAAGTGGTCAGGAAGAAGGTAGCGATCACCACCTTGCCCTTGTAGTCGCTAGCCTTTGCCTGCTTGCCATCGGGCAAGGCGATTGAGATTTCGGGAGCGGGACGCGGCACGTCCGCAGCGACGGCTGATATCGCAAGGCAAGCCAGAAGGGAAAGGACCAACGGAATTTTGTTCATTTTAATGCCAATATTCTGAGTATACACAGGTTCGTCAAAGCGGGTTCTGCACGAAAATACTAACACCGTCCGGACTCTGGAGTCCGCCTATCCTCACCAGTACGGGCAGCTTTCCGCTTGGCAGACCGGCAGGCACTCGCACATTGATTTGGTACAGACCGCTGATCGAACCTGGCGACAAGCCCGCATACAGAACATCGGCCTGCGAAAGGGTGGTGCTACCGATCAAGACGGAAACTGGCGTCGTGAGCGCCGCGATGCTCGGGGCCTGCAGACCCGACGGCTCATGCGGAACGGTATCGCCGAAGCCGGTTCCGTAGAGCGTAAGGATGTCGCCGGATTTCACGGCCCGCGCGCCAGGAATGCTGCTGGGATCGGCAGCAAGAGTACTGGTATTGGCAAACTGAGCCGCGATCTGATTTCCATCCAGCGTGAAAAAAGCGGGCGCGAACGTCTGCAGTTGGGTGAGCGTGGCGATGTCGCTCCTGATTTCATTCGGCTTGCCCGGATTGAGAATCACCACGAGATTTACGGGACCGCTCGCAGGCAGCACCGGTGCCTGGACGTTGATTTGGTCCTGCTGAATGTATGCAATCGGAACGCGCTGATTGTTGATCTCGACAGCCACGCACGCAAGTTGCGTTGGGAACTGGCCGAGCACAATATCTCCTGAGCCCACCACTCGGGTCCGCCCGGGAACCTGAAATCCCAGACCGAAGATCGAAAGCAGGGATTGCGAGGAAAATCCAGGTTGGAAAGACGCGCCATTCACCGCAGTGCGGAGCGTGGGTTTCTGGGTGAAATTGCAGGCACCCACTGCGGTGAGCGTCCTGACGGCGGTGTAAACCCGGTCGCCAGCCGCAGTCCCATCTCCGTTGGCGGCCACTGCCGAGGCGTAAAGTCGAACGTCCCCCACTTCGTTGGCCGGAGGCAGCCAGCGGACATCGAAGGTGAAACCGGCACCGGCCGCTGTTCTGGGTGCCACAACGTGTTCGGCGAATTCTCGCGCTCCCGCGCACGGCGTGGCCGAGCTGGATAAGAACCCGAACTTCGATCCATCATCGCAGCGTACCTGGACGCGATCGTCCAGCGGCGTGAACGTACCCGCCTGCTGGGTTTCATCGCTTACCGGGCGGGCGGTTAATTGAAAGCCCCACGCCGATGCGAGGGGGTGGGCAACAGTGACGTGAATGGTTTGCGCGACGCCTGGATTGTAATCAACGACATCGATAGTGACTCCGTTGCGACTGTCGGAATTCGCAGCACCAAAGGTGGAGTGGCAGGAACTGCAATCGCGGCCTCCATCGGCCTGGACGCCAGCGAAGCGGATGCTGGTGGTCCCGCTCTCCGCTAAAAGGGAGGAGCCTACGGCGAGGCTAATGACGAAAAATCGAGCGAGCATCGTGCTTTGAAGGTAGCATTTGTATATGAAGCCTGGATGGTGGCGGTCTATTGCTGTTCTCGCCATCTTGGTGGCCGTGATTGTCTATGAGAATCGGCCAGAGCGATCGCCATTTCGCCGAATCGCCGATCCCGACGCCATTCTGAAGGAAGTCCGCCCACTGCGGGAGTTGGTAACGGTCCGCTATAGCATTCAAAAGGTCGCGGGGCTGAAGGAAGACAAGACTCCGGTAGGGTCGGAATCTATCTTGCTGATCGTTCAGGCACAGGTGCTGGGCGGCGTCGATTTGGGGCAGCTTGGGGACAAGGATATCCGCATGGATGCGCAGCATCGAGTCGCGATAAAACTCCCGGCCGCGAAGATTCTCCATATCAATTTGGATGAGAGGAATACGCAGGTGTGGGATCGGACGAAGACGTGGTGGACCCCTTGGATTCCGTATGATATCGAGCTAGAGAAAAAGGCCAGGATGGCTGCGCTCGGCTCGATACGCCAGGAAGCTTTGGATATGGGCATCCTCCTGGATGCGCAGGTGAATGCGCAGACGCTTATTCGCGCTCTGCTGCGTCCGGTGGGAATTGAGAAGATTGACTTCGCCGCCACTCATAGCTAGAGCGTTGCGATCTCAACCCGCGTAAATCCCTCGTCAAGAGAGGGCGGCACCATGCGCCGGACCATATCGAGAATCGCGCTGTCGGGAACGACGCGCCCCCGCTCCCGATTGCGCCGCATGCAAAGATCCACCGACACATCGAAGAAGAGCGCCTCCACGTCACAGGCATGCAGCTGGCCGAGCAGGATATAGGGACGCCGCTCTCGCACAGTGAGGTTGGTAGCATCCACATAGGTAACAGGCCTGCCGATCTCAAGTCGCTGGCGTATTAGGTATCGAGCGGTAGC
>JANXQZ010000217.1 GCA_025353235.1 Bryobacterales bacterium | reverse complement strand
GCCCGACATCTATGTCGCCAACGACTCAACCTCTTCGGCCCTCTACAAGAACAACCATGACGGCACCTTCAGCGACATCGCAATCGAGGCCGGAGTAGCCTACAGTCCGGACGGCAAACCGCAGGCTGGCATGGGCGTTTCCGCGGCGGATTATCTGTGCGACGGCAAGCTGGGAATCGTAAAGACCAACTTCGCGGGAGACACCTCCAGCCTGTATCGCAATCTGGGAGGCATGACTTTCGAAGACCAGACTTTTCAGGCCGGGCTCGGCAAGACGACGCGCTTTCTCGGCTGGGGAATCGGTTTTTTCGACATGGATAACGACGGCTGGGCCGACATCCTGGTGTGCAACGGGCACGTCTATCCAGAGGTGGGCGAAACGGATGCGGAGGCGGGCTATCGCGAGCGCAAGATCCTGTACCGCAACTTGGGCAACGGCAAGTTCGCCGATGTTTCCCTGGATGCGGGACCGGGAATTCTGGACAAGGTGGCGGCCCGCGGCTGCGCGTTTGGAGATTTCAATAACGATGGCAGCATTGACGTGCTGGTGAATTGCGTAAACGACGTGCCGCAATTGCTTCGATGCGATAACTCGCTGCAGAACAACTGGATCACCATCAAGACGGTGGGCGTGAAATCGAACCGGTCAGGAATTGGCGCGCGCGTGGTCTGCGTAACGGATAGCAAACACAGGCAAATGGACGAGGTTCGCAGCGGCGGCAGCTACCTCTCGCAGAGCGATCCGCGCGTGCATTTCGGTTTAGGGAAGGCCAATAAAGCCGACCTGGAAATTTATTGGCCGAGCGGTGCCGTTGATCGACTGCCAGGCGTGAAAGCGAATCAAGCGATTACCGTGAAAGAGGGAAGCTTTGCGGTGGACCCGAAGTAGCGTACTGATTCCAGGGCTGCTGGGCGTCTTGCACGCTCAAATCCCGTTCGATCCCGCGAAGCACCCCAAATTCGCCGCGTGGTTCGATGCGCCTTCCGAGTCCAACATTCTCGCGTGCGAGGTGCGTCCCATACCGCCGCACCTGAACTTTGGTTTCCACTTCGTTTCCGGCTACATGGGAAGACTGCCGTTGAAGCGCTACAAACGTGCGAGCCATAGTTTTGCCATTCTGACCCGCGTGACCCCCGACGACAGCGGGACGCCAAGCTACTTTTCTCAGCTTTTCCACCTGCCCGCCATGCCCGCCATGCCCGGCAAAACCCTGGCCAATGTCGAAATGGACGGGGCTTTCTTCCTTGGCGAAGGAAGCTATCTCGTTGACTGGATAATCGCCGATCGCGTAGGCCAGCTTTGCCGCAAGAGCTGGCATGTAACGGCTAAGCTTTCCCGCGGCGACCGCGAATTGAACCCGTCCTTGCCCGCAGGCGTGGTGGGACCTCTCCACTACGAACCCTGGAACGGTGTGCCTGCGAGCCGCATCGAGGAAGGTGCCGCTCCTCGACGCTTGACGGTGTTCTTGCATGTAGCGCCGCTCTCGATGAGGCGGCTAAAACTGCATCCTTACGATCAAACGATGCTGCTCAGCTCCGTGCTATCGCTGATGCAGCGCACGCCCTTTACGGAGATCAAGCTAGTTGCATTTAGTCTGGATCAGCAGAAAGAGATTTTCCGGCAGGAGAGCCTGGACGGGGAAGGGTGGAATCGGTTGGTGAAAGCGGTTACGAGTCTCGATTTGGTAACCGTTCCGGTTAGCGTACTGCAACGCCGCGCCGGCCACCTGGATATCCTTAAGGGACTGATCGCGGAAGAGCTAAAGTCGGAGCGTGCAGCCGATGCGGTCGTCTTTTTGGGACCTGCGGCGAGGCAAGCCGAAAAGCTGCGATTCGACGATGACCAAGAAGCGGGCAAGCCCGACACCCGCTTCTTCTATTTACAACTGAAGCTGGACTGGAACCGGGGCTCCGAGTTTCCCGATGTCATCAGCAACGCCGTGCGGGCGCTCTCGGGCAAAACGATTTACATCTATACTCCGCATGACCTGTTCCGCGCCATCCGGAATCTGAAGTGATCTTTATTGGATGGAAGCACGGCGACGCAGGATGAACGCCGATAAGCCGGCACCCAGCAGAATCAACGTACCTGGCTCGGGCACTGCATTTATCTGGGCGAATAATCCATTTTGCTCGCCATTCAATCCAGCCGTGAGATAGAGCGAATTGGTGCTTCCGCCGTTTGCGCCATTTCCGAATGTGAGGCCCCATAGGCCGCTATTCACGAGCGCGGATCCGCCCGACCCGAGGGTGCCAATCAACGTGCCGTTTAGATTGAAGGCGTTGATGCTGCCGTCTCCGAAGTTGCCAATTAGCAAATCCCCCGCAGCGGCACCAAAGGTGGCGGGAGCGATTGCCAGTCCCCAGGGAGAGTTTAGAGCGCCGTTTGCGACCAGGCTTTTCACCAGATTGCCGTTCAGGTCGAAGACACTGACATACCCGTTTCCCGCGCCGGCAACATCGTCATGTTTGGCGGCGTTCTGCTTCGCATACGTGACATAGAATTGTCCGTTGATATTTTGGATATTGAAGGGGGCAAATCCGCTTGGGACGCTGGGATCGGTGAAGGTTCCGGAAAGAGCAGCGGCTCCAGCGCTGGGAAACACGGTAATTTTGTTGTTGCGGAAGTCGGCGGCCAGCAGGTAGGTTCCGGCCAGGGTAGTCTCAATTGCAAGCCCCTTATAGACCGCGTTGCTGGTGGAGTTATCGAAGACCGTTTCAGCGGTGGTTCCGAGAGACCCGCGCCATCCCGCGATGGTTCCGTCTTCAGTGGCAAACAAGAATATATCGCCGTTGAATTTGCCGCTGCCGTTGAACACTTGTCCGGTAGGCGCTCCCTGTGCGCCGCCTATTCCGGGGATGGTCACGACCAATGCCACCGGAACACCAGCACCCGTATACAGGGTGCTCAGACCGCTGTTATTATCGGACACCCACAACGGACTAG
>JANXQZ010000199.1 GCA_025353235.1 Bryobacterales bacterium | reverse complement strand
ATACGGTCAGCCCCGCTGCGCGTGCCGCTTGAATAGCCTCCGTGGAAAGATCGGCAGCGCTCTGGCTGAGAGCGGGCGTGATCCCGGTTATGTGAAACCAATTCGTGCCATCGAGCGCCTTCTTCCAATCGATGTCGCCCGGCTTCGCCAGTGAAATTGCGCTGCCATCGCGATCGTAGACCACCTTGGACGGACGCTGGTTAGCACCCGGCTCCACGAAATAAATCCCCAGTCGGCCCTTCTGGCGGACGATGAACGACGGGTCCACGCCAAACCGTCGCAATTCGCCGATGAACGCATCGACGATGGGATTGCCGGGCGGAAGCGCAGTGATGTACCGGGACGGATTCCCGAACTGCGCCAGCGCCACTGCGACGTTCGCCTCGCCTCCGCCCCACGTTGCCAGGAATTGCGGGGACTGCAGAAACCGCTCGAACCCTGGAGGCGCGAGCCGGAGCATAATCTCACCGAAGGTAGCGACGATAGCCATGAAGATTCAGCATACCGAATGTTCGATTCACCGCCGACTGGCAATCCAATGCACATAGTTTACTGAATGTATTACATAACCCTGATTTCTTCTCCGCTTGCGACAAATTTGGTTGCGGCTGGCTGCTTTGTACTACATAACCCCGATTTCTTCTCCGCTTGCGCCAAAATTTGGTTGCAGCTATGCTGCTTTGTGGGGCAGCCAATCTTGGCTGCAGCCGGCTTTCAGCTGGCTTTCCCGGGGTACGAATACTCTCTGATGCCCCCGACAAAGCCGCCTAAAAGGCGGCTGCGGGCAAGATTGCCGGCCCCACAATCAATGCAGAATTCCCCTGCGGCAAGCTTAGTAACGGTCGCGCCCGAAATATCCCCGCCGCGCTCGCATCTCCCGAAGATGGTCCAAGTCACTCAGAAGCCTATCCCGATCCCGAGGCTGCAACCGGTTCTTATCGACCACATGCTGAAGACTGCCGATTACATCGTCCAACTCACCCTTATCGAACCTGCCGCGCTCCCACTTCCTCTGAAACTCCCCCATTTCATCGCGCGCATGATTGACTCGGCGACGCTCGCCGCCCGATAGGTAATACATGTCCCGAGCCGCCCGATCCAGGTCGGCCCGCACCCGATCCAATGGCTCTCGCCCGCGAACATCGCCGTATCCGTAGCGCCCGTCCTGCGCGTTGGCCGTGGCCCCGATCGCCAGCAGTCCAACTACTGCCAAACTCTTCATCAAGAGATGTTGCATTTACCAGGTCCCCCGCCACATGAGACGCAAGTCTTTCAAATTGGGGTTCGAACAAGAACAACAATTAATGCTTCAATGGGGGTACGCATGCCCTCTTTGACTACTGACCCGCGCTATCCACTCGGCAAGTTCGAATTTCCCGATCACGTCGCTCCCGAGACTCGCCTGCAATGGCTTCGAGAGGTGGAGGACACTCCGGCGAAGCTGCGCGAGGCCATTGACGGCATGTCGGCCTCGCAACTGGACACACCCTACCGCGACGGTGGCTGGACGGTGCGCCAAGTGGTCCATCACGTGGTGGATAGCCATCTAAACAGCTACATCCGCTTCCGGCTCGCGCTTACCGAGAACGAGCCCACCATCAAGCCGTATCATGAGGATCTCTGGGCCGAGTTGCCCGATGCCAGGACGGCGCCGGTTGAGCTGTCTCTCGCTATGCTGGATGCGCTCCACGCACGTTGGATGCTCCTGCTCCGCACCTTGACCGATCAGGATTTTTCACGCTCGTTTCGTCACCCGGAGCGGGGCTTGATGACGCTCGAAAAGAACCTGGCGCTCTATGCCTGGCACGGACGGCACCATGTCGGGCACGTGCTGCTGGTGAAAAATCCAGCATCCCAAACAAGGGGATGAAAAGGGCGTCACGGCCCGATTTCCGAGCCGTGCGCGTTAGCAAGCGGTTTCACCGTTTGCGTGGTCTGACGCTCGATCCGCTGGGCATCGTCTTTCTGGGCGACCAGTGACCGCAACTGAAGCAGGTTCTTCAGCGCATTAAACCAGAACGGCGCGCCCAGGTTCAGCAGCAGCATGGTGACAATCAAGCCCGGCAGATGATTCCAATTCCAATGTTGCGCCCAGTCCCCGGCCGTCTGCGGAATCCAAAGCAACGGATTTTGCTTGAGAAGCTCCGCGTATTTTGGATCTTGATTCTGGGCCACAAGAACCTTGGCCTGCTCCACGGTGGCCGCCCGAAGCGTATCGTCCACGGCCAGCCGATTCAGAATCGCGATGGTATCGAGTTGCAGGAATAGCGCCACGATGCAAGCATTCAACAGAGTTACGTAGCGGGCGTGAAAGGTGAACCGGGAACTGACCCGATCGATCGTTTGATCAAACCACCCGTTCAGCTTGGCGACAAACTCGCTCTTGGCTTCCTGCACGATGGCCATTCCGTGACGGACATTGCTAGCCAGTTCCGGATGCTCCTGCTCCAACTGCAGCGCCGTCATGCGAATGTTCTTGATCGTTTGCTCGGGGTTGGCGATGCCATTCTTGGTCAGCGCATCTTTGAGCGGGATTCGAACGGCATCGTCTAGTTTCTGGGGGGTATCGACGGTCGCAAGTTCAAGCAGGAGCTTAGTGAGCTCTTCCCGATGAATCACAGTGCCCAAATCCTTCTGTCCTTCGCGGATCAAAGGATGCGTGAGCACGGCGGTGGCAATCGCGTCCGTAATATTGGGTGCGAAGTCGGGATTGATCTGTTGCAGCAGATCCATGATGCCGCGCTTGAGCTCTTTGCCTCGGCTCTTCCAGAGATTGGTGGCCGCCTGGGTCAGCACGGTTACGGACATGCTCGCCGCCACCATCACGACGGCGAGACCAATTAGAACGTCGATGTACTTGAGCACCCGGCACCTCGGAAGTTAGCCAAAGATCGGCAGGGTGCTATTGTATCCGAAATTGACCAGGTTCGGGAACACGTAGTCGAGATCGGCCTGGGCTTGCACGCCAAACCATTTGGCCATGGCCCCGCCATACTGATCCACGGAGGTGGATGGAACCCAATTGCCCCGGTCGCCGGAATCGTCCGGTCCAGTCAGGACGAGCTGAGGGTACTTGCCGAAGATCTGGCCTCCTTTCACGGCGCCGCCCATCACCATCGTATGGGTTCCCCAGGCATGGTCGGTGCCGGCGTTGCCGTTCGGCTGGAACGTGCGGTTGAACTCCGATTCGGTAAACGTGGTCACGTTGGGAAGCAGATTCAGCGCGCCGAGCGCAGTGTCGAACGCCGCCATCGCCTGCGCCAGATCGGCTAAAAGCTGACCCTGCTGCTTGAGTTCGTCCGAGTGGGTATCGTATCCCCCTTGCGAACAGAAGAAGATCTGCCGATTCGTCCCGAGCGCGCCCTGCATGCGGATAATGTTGGCCACCTGCGCCAGTTGGTTCCCGAGATCGGTGTTCGGGAATCCCGTAATCGGAGTCTGGCTGGACGCCTGGTCGATGATCTTCGCAACTTCGATCGCCGACGTCATGGAATTCTGCGCCGCCTGAATCAACGTGACGCCGCTCTTCAAGCTCAGCATGTTTTGCAGACCCGTCATGCGGGCGTCCGCGATGGCCGTGTGGTCCATCCCGATGAGTCCGAAGTTGCTGGTGCTGACAGTGGTGGGCTGAGTGCAATGCCCGATCAACTGCAGGGAATTTCCGCTGATTCCGATGGAAGGAGGAAACCCGGCGTAGCCGCCCGGCGACGAGGCCGGGCTGCAGCCTGGAACATAGATTCGGTCCGCGAGCCGTCCAGCCCACCCGGTGGAGCTCCCGCCCTGCGGAACTCCATTCTGCCACTCGCCGGTCTGGTCCGAATGGGAGAACAAGTTGACCGGCAGCGGCACCGCATTGAGATTCGGATGCTTGCCCGTGGAATCGAGCGGCACCGGTTTGATCAACGGACCGACGTTGGCGACCAGTCCGACGCGGCTCGATTTTGTATACAGATCGGCCAGAGGCTGAAGGCTGGGATGCATTCCGAACGCTTTATTGGAAACGGGATCGTGAATCGCCGCCAAGCTGGCCTGCGACAAGGCCAAATTCTGCCGCACGTTCTTGTACGTTGAGTATCCATAGCGCGTGTCCGCGGAGGATTCGTTCGGAATCAGCAGATTGTTTGCGTCGTTGCCGCCAAATAGGAAGATGCAGACCAGAGCTTTGTAGTCGGGCGCGGCGGCCTGCGTGCTGGCGCTGAGGAGTCCGGCCTCGCCGAACGCAGCTGCCGCCCCGAGAGTGGAGATGGTGCTGACACCGAAGCGCAGGAAATCCCGGCGCGATCTGAGTGAGTTGAATTTCATGTTGGCTAGTCTCCTGCTCCTAATTTTCCACTTGATACTGGGCCGCCGAAGCAGCCACGTAGAGCGCGTTTCTGACGCGGTTATGGGGATCGGGCGCGGCTTGCGCGGCGGTCTTGACAGCCGTCTTTTCGGCTGCGTTCATCTCGCCGCGGTACAGCGCCTGGTTGATGGCTTCCACCAAGATGTCGGTATCCGCCGCTAAATCCTCCAGGCTGGAGAAATCGACCTTCACGTTGCCGGAGATCTGGTTATTGATTGCCCGGTACACGAAGTTCACACGCGCCAGCGCGGTGGCGGCGTTCATAATCTGGAACTCCGGCGCCACCGGCGGCGGCGACATGCCGGGTATGCGGTAGAACGGCGAGAAGTAGTTGAAGACGCTTGCCGGGAACAGCAGCTTCTGGCCCATGGCCTCGGTGTGCCCGGCCACGCCGGATGCGGCGTTGTTCAATATGCCGGCGTTCAGCGCGCGCAGCAGGGAGGTCGAGTAGACTATCGGCTCGCGCAGCTTTCCGCTTCCGGTTGCCAGGGCTTCCGTGTCGGTTAGAATCGCGGTCACCACTTTTTGCAGGCTGCCCGCGTTGGCAGTAAACACCGCCGCAACCCGGCCGACGTACTGCGGCGAAGGGCTGCTCATTACCAGCCGCTGGATCAGGCGATAGGAGATGAACGGCGCAACATTTGGGTGCCTCGCCAGGCAGTCCAAAGCGGTCTTGAGATCGCTGGCAGCCGTGCCGCCCGCCGGGATCGCACTGCACTGCCCGGCAAAGTTGAGGTTTTTCTGGGTGGTATCGTGATGCTCTGCGATCGGGATCATTTCGCCGAAGAAGTAGGGCGGATTCCTCCACTGGCTCTGGAATCCGGGCTCCGGCGGATAGGTCCACCCGGTGAAAGCCTTGGCCAATTCGGTTACAGTTTGCTGATCGTACGCAGGAGCGCCTGGCGCAAGGGTTCCATCCGGGTTTAGCGGATTGATCCCGATGGTGAAGAGTTGCATTACTTCGCGCCCGTAGTTCTCGTTGGCCACGGTGTTCTTGGCCGGGTTCGCCTTGTCGTTGTTCACCATGTCGAGAAACAGCCCCATGCCGGGGTTCAGCGTGATCTTTTCGAGCAAGTTCCGGTAACTTCCAAACGCGTTGTCCGACAACAAGCGAAGGTAGGGAACCATCTCCCAATAGCGATCGTCCTTCACCCCTGACACAACGAAGATTTCGCTCAACGCGAAGGCAACCCGTTGCCGGAGCTGGTCGTTTGCCGTCAGCGCGTTGGTAAGGAACGCCTGCTGCAGCGCGCCGTTGCCTTCATTTTGATCGGTTGGATTGGGCAGCGGCGACCCAGGCGCGGCAAACTGCTCAGCAAGCCATGCATCGCGCCCTATGGATTGAAGATGAGCCACGCTGGCGGGCGACGGCCCCCAGCTCGCCATCTCCAGAAAACGAATCGCGTCCGCGTACGCCATCTTTTCGGTTGCGACTTTGACGGAGACGGAAAGGGCGGCGGATGTGAGCGTGCCGGGGTCTGGATTCATCACCTTCACCGAAGCGATCCGCCCTAACTGCGCGGCAACCGTGGCGCTGGCAGTCAGCTTCTGATCCGAGATCCAGGTTGCTGGCACGGACTGGCCAGCGATCATGATTTTGGCTCCCCGAGCGAAACCAGCCCCGGCGATCGTCAGCTCGTTCGGTCCAACCAATAGACCGGCGGGCGTCACGGAGCCGATCACCGGCATGGGATTTTGCAAGCTCGCCGTCACCGTGGCTTTCGCAGACGGGTCAGCCTTGCTGACGGCAGCGATCGTTACGTCGGCAGAGGTCGGCAGAACGGCGGGTGCCGTGTAAAGACCTTTCGAGTCCACCGCGCCGGCCGAAGCGGTCCAACTCACGGTCTGGTCGGCGTTGTTGACCACATGGGCGGTAAGCTGCAGCGTGAGGCCGCAGCGAACGGTCCGCTTGTCGGGCGCGAGGGTAACTTGAACTGGCGGCTCGACAGTCAGGGTTTGCGAATTCGACGTCTTGCTGCCCGGGTCCGGGTTCATCACCGTCACCAGCACTTTCGTGTTCGCCGCGAGGGCCGTAGTGCCGGCGAGCTTGATTTGCGTGGGGGAGACGAATTGCGATACAACGGCCGCTCCGTTCCATTGCACCTGCGAAGTCGGCAGGAAGTTCGTGCCAGTGATCGTGACCAGGTATGGCAACCCGGTATTTACGGCAGCGGGCGCAAGCGAATGGATGGACGGCGCCGGGTTCAGCAGCGTGACCGTTGCTTGGCCAAAAGTGGCCGCGTTCTTAGAGTCGGACGCTCGCACGTAGACCGTGTTAGGCACCGGGAGCGCGGCAGGCGGAGTATACACGCCGGAACCGCTGACCGAGCCTAGAGAACCGGCCGGCGCGTTGGCGGTTGAGAGCACCTGCCAGGAAACCGTGGTGACGCCGGTCGACGCCGCGCTGAACGCCTTGGTTTCCCCGACTCGCACGTCCGCCGTGCTGGGGCTGACTCTAATGGAAGCGGCTGGCGTGGCCGCCTGCGCCATGGCACACGCAAAGACACACAACAGGCCTCGCGTTCTGGAACTGACTCGCATGCGAGCAGTACCTCCCGTACGAAAATTTAGCGTTCTTGAATACTGTAACGAATTTGCGGGAAGTTGCGCTAGTGGTGAAACACACTATGCATGCAGGGTTTTTCCGGGATAGCGTCCTAAGGGCAGAAATGCATCACCAAGTGCCCAACCCGGGCAACATCTGAGTCGTGGAGGCCAGCCCATGATTGGCGTCGGCATGGTGTTCTATGCCGACCCTGCCGCTTCAGTAAGCGAGAGAGAACAAGCTGTTCTGCCCATCAAAGGTCAACAAGCAATTTCTTAGGATGTCCCTTCCCAGAAGCATATGGAACCCTTGACTCAGTAGATGCGATTCGATAACGGGGATCGTCTGAAAGACAAGTCGCGGCAGGTTTGGGTTGGTTTCGATAATGACCGTAACGTCAAACTGGTTTGCGCTCGCCAGAGTTAACCCGGGCTCGGGGTCGCCAGAGAGACGGACCCAGTGGGAGAAAGATTTAGTTGTTTCAAAATTGACGGATCTATACAGGTACAACTTGCTCCGGTATCTATCATGGCTTGAACTATCACGAGATTCGGGATTGGTTTCCCTGCCAAGGTAAGAGCAGCCGACCTAGCTTGACTAACGCCAACGCTAGCAAGGAGCATCAACGCCCCATTTTGTGCTAGTTGTCAAGTGAAGTATGGCAAGGTTGTGCTTCAAACAATCGGGAGACGAATTGGATCTGTTCGACGGCATGAATTTGCTTAACCAAAAAAGGTTCCAGGCCAAACTTGGAATAGCCCTCCTTGATCGCATCTTCATAACTCGTGTAAACCGACACAACGCTCGTACCATGGATCAGGACAAACTTGCCCTCGTCAAGTGCCAATTCCGGAAGTTTGGTTTTGTAAACTTTGAGTTCTTGTTCGAGTGCCATTTGATGTGCGCCAATGCCTTTGCATTAGGATACCTATCTTATCGGCATAGTTTCAACCGTCGATATTTTAACGCCTAAAACTTCGCAACCAGCCACAATCCAGCAATCATCAGCGCGCCTCCCAAAAGCCGAATGAGCGAGGCGGGGTGAGTCTTAAACCCGATCGCGCCGAAGTGGTCTAGGGCGATCGACGTGATCAGCGAGGCCGTGATGCTGAGCCCGGTAAAGCTTCCCGCCCCCATTTTCTGGGCAAACGTCAATCCGGCCATGGTGGAGCCAACGCTGATCAGTCCACCGGTCCAGGCCCACCAAGGCACGGTCGCTAGACGCTCGGAGGGGAAAGTTTCCCGAACGAAAGCCTGAATCAGCAG
>JANXQZ010000166.1 GCA_025353235.1 Bryobacterales bacterium | reverse complement strand
CCATCCAGCCGGATTGCCCATCGTAATACACGGACTGTTTGCCGAACGGAAGCTCAAGATCCTGCCGCATCGTCGAAGGCGCAAGGAACGAATTCCGCTGCTTTGCCTTCATGCCACCCATCTGAATGGCGAAGTCTGCCTGATACTGAAAATCTTTGATGGCAGCCAGCTTGTCGGCCCCTCCCAGCGCGGCTTGCATCTTGGCAAGGAGCTCACCACCCTTGCGCAAGCTGCCCGCGTCCGCCTTCGGAGCGGCTTTCTTACGCTCCGGGATCGTCAAATCGATGGGCTGAACTTTGAAGCCAAGTTCAGCAAGCGGAGTCTTGAACTCGGCGGGATTGCCCACGGCTACGATGGTAAGATCCTCCGGTTTCAGATACTGCTTGGACACACGCAAGACATCGGCTTTCGTTACGGCCCCAATCGCCGTCTGATATTGCAGGATGAAATCTTTCGGGTAGCCATAATATTCGTAAAGAAGTACGCGGTTCAGAGTCTTGCTGGGACGGTCGAAGTTGAAAACGAAGCCGTTCAGCACGGTATCCTTCGCGGTCTGCAACTCCGGATCCGTCACCTCGCCGGTTCGCATTTTGTCGAGTTCTTCGCGCACCGCCCGCAGCGAATCCACCGTATGCACCGATTGGGTGCTCCCGCTTATCTGAAACAATCCTGGATGGTCATAGTTGGCACCCCAATTCGCATTGATGCCATAGGCGTACCCGAGCTTAGTTCGGATGCGTTGGAATAGCCGGCTGGAAAAGCCGCCACCCAAAATTTGTCCGGCTACCTCAAGCGCGGGATAGTCCTGATCGCGGAACACGCCCCCGAGATGCCCGACCGCAAAAAAGGTCTGAGTCACGTCCGTTTTCGTTGCCAGATAGACACCGGGGACGGGCGTCTTATGCACCTCCGGGAACTTCGGCACCGGGGGTTGCTTTACAGTCCAGCCGGCGAACAGACGGCCCAGCTTCGCCTGCATCTCCGCCGCCGAGAAGTCTCCGTACACCGCTAGTTGAATGTTCTCGGGAAAGTAGTAGCGCTTGTAAAAATCGACGAGATCCTGCCGCTGAATAGTATCGATGTCGGCATACTCCATGCTCCACCCATAAGGCGTATCGCGACCGTACAGGATGTTCGAAAATTCGCGCTCCAGAATCCCCCCAGCATCATCGTTCCGGCGCGCGATGCCGCTGCGCGTCTGGGTCTTGTCCAGGTCCACCTTATCTTGCCGGAACTCCGGCGACACGATTAGATCCTTGAAGACGGCAAGCACTTCATCCGCGTTCTCGCGCAACGCCGAAAACGACATCGTACCCGACCCCTCTCCGATATTGCTTTCGACCGACGCTGCGAGATTCTCGAGCTGCACATCGATTTGGTCGCCCGTTTTAGATTGGGTTCCGCCGGACCGCAGCACGGAGCCGGTCAGCTGCGCCAAACCCCGCTTAGTGGGCGGATCAAAGAGGTTGCCAGTCCGAATCAGCGCGGTTCCGCTGATAATCGGCAACTCGTGATCCTCCAGCAGGTACAGCTTCATTCCGTTGGGCAGCGTCACCATCACCGGCTCTGGAATCTTGAGCGGCGGCAGAGGCGCAAATTTCAGGTCCTTGTAAGAGGGAAGAATCAGAGCTCTCCGCACCTCGGTCTGCGCCGACAAAAGGCCCGCCAGCAACAACGGCAGTACGATCAGCTTCTTCACTTCGAATCCTCTTTTTGGGGGCCTGCAGGTTGGACGGTATACGCCACCGTCCGCGTTTCTGGGATCAGATACTGCTTCGCCACCCGCTGCACGTCGTCTGCCGTAACTTTGTCGATCTCATCTAAACTCGTGAATAGCTTTCGCCAATCGCCGTAGTTGACGTAGTAGGATGCGAGTTCCCGGGCCAAGCCCGAATTGCTCGCCAACTGCCGAATCAGCCCTGCCCGAATCTTAGTCTTGATGCGCTTCAACGTGGGCTCGTCTATCTTTTCTTTCTTGAGCCGCTCGATAATGCCGTAACAAACGGTCTCGTTCTCCTCAACGGTATGACCCATATTCGGCACCAGAAAGAATAGAAATAGGTTGGGATACTTGCCGCCCGGGAACGTCGCTGCCGATTCGGCCGCGAGCGCGATCTGCTTGTCGCGGACCATCTCGGTGTACAGCAGGCCGGTTCGGCCTCCGGCTAGAACATCGCTTAACACGTCCAGCACAGCGTCGTCTTTGTCGTTCTGATTCGGACGCTTGTAGGCAATGGCCATGAACGGTTGAGCGGGAGACTCCACCTTGACGCGCTTCTCTCCTTGCTGGGGAGGCTCGATGGTACGCGGCCCGCTCGGCATGGGCCCGGAAGGCAGGAGCGAGAAATACTTGTCCGCCATTCGCTTGCACTCCGCCGGGTTTACATCGCCGGCGATGCCGATGGTGATGTTGGACGGGACGTAGTTCCTTCTATAGAAACGAACCGCCTCCGGCAAGCGAAAATTCTCAATGTCGCTAGCCCAGCCAGCTGGCGAATTGCGGTATGGATGCGCCTCAAATGCGGTAGCTAACAGACCCTCCACCAGCTTGCCTTGCGGTGAGGATTCGATGCGCATGCGCCGCTCCTCCCGCACCACGTCCCGCTCCTTGTAGAACTCGCGGAAGACCGGGGCGTAGAAGCGCTGGGATTCGAGCAGGAACCACAGCTCCAGGCGGTTCCTCGGGAAGTTGTAGAAATAGTTTGTGGAATCTTGAGCGGTGCTGGCGTTCATGCCGACGCCGCCATTTTCTTCGATGATGCGGGGATACGCGTTCGGAACCACGTAGGTGTTAGCCTTCTCCATGGCGGCTTTCAACTGCTCCTGCAAGGGTGCCAATTTACTCTGATCCGCCTTGGTTCCTTTGTTGCGCTCGGCGTCGTAGAGATCGTAGATACGCTCCACTTCGTCCATAGCCTTTTTCTCGGCTGGGAAGTTGGTGGTGCCGATGGTTTCGGTGCCCTTGAAGGCCATGTGTTCGAACATGTGCGCGATTCCGGTTTCGCCGCTAGGGTCGTCCACCGCACCCGCGTTTACATAGGAATGGAAGGACACGACGGGAGCATCGTGCCGCTCGAGAATAATGAAGTGCATACCGTTGCCGAGAGTGAACTCGGTAACGCGCTTCTCGAAATCTTTGAGCGACTGAGCGCTTAAGAGAAGGGGAATGACGAGGAGTAAAGCTGATTTCATCTACTTTTAATTGTAGAGGCAATCGGATTTATCATATTCTGCTTGTGGGACGGGCAATCTTGCCCGCAGCCGCCTTTCAGGCGGCTTTGTTCCGAGAAATGCCGGCTCTCCAGAAACTGCTGAAAGGCGGCTGCAGCCAGGATTGGCTGCCCCACAAAACAGCATAGCCGTCGCGGGCGGAGAAGAAATCAATTTGTCAAATAGCCGCCTAGCCAATCCTAGCTGCGGCTTATCGCTCGACGGCGGCTGCTCCCACTTGCATCACCACCGAACGCGCCGCCCCGCCCGACCCGTCCGATACCTGAATTAGAACGATCCGAATCAGATCGTTCTTCGGATCGATCCAGCCCTCAGTGCCGAACGCGCCGCCGTGTCCGAACGTGCCCGGCGAGTGCAGCAGCAAAGTGCCCTCGGGCTGGTCGATAATCTCAAACGTAAGCCCGTAACCTGTGCCGCCCAGCCAGCCCGACGGATTCACTTGCGGTGTAAACACGCGCGTCATCGTGTCAATGGACTGGCGCGACAAGTAGTGCTTCCCCCCAGACGTCCCGCCGTTCAGCAGCATCTGGTAAAACTTGAGAAGATCAGGAGCAGTGGAGTAGAGTCCGAACTCCGGCGCAGGATACTTGGCGTTGGCTCGATACTTCGCGGGATCGCCCGCGAGAATCTCGGCACCTGAACGGACCAGCTTGCCATCTTCGTGTTTGTAGACCAAGGCGATGCGATCCTTCTTCTCTTCTGAGGCGAAGTAGAACGTATCCTTCATCCCGAGCGGTTTCAAAATGCGCGTTTCGATAAAGTGAACGTACTCCTCGCCGGAGATCACCTCCACGATTCGACCGAGCGCCGCGATTCCCATATTGCTGTAACGCCAGCGCGTGCCGGGTTCAAACTGCAGTCGCTCATGCCCGTAGAAGCGGACCGCCTCCGCTAGCGTCGCCCGCAGCGTGCGCGGGTTATCAGCAAGCTCGCCGTCGGGATCGCCCGCCAGTCCCGAAGTGTGGGCCATCAGTTGCCAAACCATGGGAGGATGCGCGGGCGCGTGGGCGGCCGTATTGCCGTTGGGCAGTCGCTCTTCCACAAGCTGCCCTTTGAACTCGGGCAGATAATCCTCTACGGGCCGGCGCAGTTCGAGCTTGCCCTCTTCTACCAGCATCATGATCGCTACGCCTGTAAAGTTCTTCGTCATCGACATGATCTGGAAGATCGAGTCGGTGGTCATGGGCTTCTTGCCTTCGACATCGCGCCAGCCGACTGCGTCTACCAATCCGATCTCGCCATGACGAGCTACCAGGGCTACCGCGCCTGGAATGGTCTGTTTATCCACCAGATCCTGGAGGCGGGGATGGATCAGCTTCAGGCGGGTGGGGTCAAGCCAGCCGTCCGGGTGCGACTGGGCAAAGGCGGGCAGAACCGCGAGCAGTAGGGCTATCCGAAATACGTTGGAGTTCGTGATCATGAATAGGTTGCAATATATCGCATTTTGGATGCTTCCTTGACTGCGTATGTAGAATGCCGGTCTGTTAGTAACTTGGGTCACTAATCTTTTTAGCTACGCTTATTTTCTTGTGGTACGTAGCACTCCCGCGTGTTAGTGTATACACCAGGAGAATACATCTTAATGCGCTCGCAGTTGTCACATTGTTTAGCTCAATTACATGCCCATTCTGCGCTCATGAGTGCGGGGCCAAAATCCGCAGCGAAAAAACTGCTGTTCTCATCATCATCCTTGCTTTTGCTCGGCATGACAGTAAGCGGCGCAACACAGGGTCCCACATTTTGCACCCCCAACCCACTTATTTTCGCAAACGGAGTTGGAAATGGAACGCTCACATGTCCCGCTTTCGTGCCGCCCGTGGGCGGGGCGACGCTGAACAGCGTTACTATTAACTTTACCTCCGATTACTTGTTAGGCTCGGCTGGTACGAACACCGTAGTGATGAATTTCACTCCCGTTGCACCTGCGGCCGGTGTGGTATTCACGCCCCCGACGGTTGTAACCACTGTCACTGGTGGCACCTCTTCGGGCGCTGCTGGCATGGGCTCCACCACGGCCTCCGCTGGCGTCTCCACGGCGAACTTCGCAACTCCCGTTACCGTCAATGTGACATCCGCAGTTACCCTGGGTACAGTTACTAGCTCTGCCGGCTTCGGGCAAATCACTTACGTATTTACCGCTACGCCGCCACCGCCGCCACCACCGCCACCGCCACCGCCAGTAATCGTCGGTTGCAATGCTTCCACCTTGACAGTAGGTCCTGGAGGAATACCTGCCGACGCGTTCCAGGTTCGTTATTTCTCGAACTTGAACATCCCAGGCAGTTCGACGATTAACATTTCCAACAGCGGAGCAAGCTCGACTACTGCATTTCCAACCCAAAACGGCAATCTGTGCGTCAATGCATTTGCGTTCTCCCCGGACGAGCAGTTAGTCTCCTGCTGCGTGTGCCCGGTTACGCCTGACGGGTTGGCATCGCTCTCCGTTGGCGGCGACTTGATCAGCAACACTTTGACTCCGGGCGTGCCGACATCGCTAGTGGTCAAATTGCTTGCATCCACCCCGGTCACGAACACTCTGGCTGGCGGGCTATTGGCTTGGGGCACTACGATCCACGCCGCGCCCGGAGCAGGTGGTAACTTTGGCCTGACGGAAACGCCCTTTAGCCAGGCAACGTTGAGCACAGCCGAACTGACGCGGATCACTGCTCTGTGCGGGTTTATCCAGATCACCGGCAGCGGCTTCGGGATCTGCAAGTCCTGCCGTTTGGGTGGGCTTGGCGCAGACAAACAGTAACAAGCAGACGGCAACGTTTGCTATTTGACAAACACTCGGATGATTGGGCCTAGGCCTGGTCATCCGAGTTGTTGTTTGTAGTCCCTATCTCCCGCCCACCCGTTCGCGCTCGGCATTGAACTCGCATCCGTACAAAGCAATCACCGCCAGAAGATACATCCAGATCAGCAGCGCAATGACCGCCGCAATGCTCCCGTACAAAAAGTTGTAATTGGCGATATTCCGCACATACCAGGCGAAGCCCGAGGTCGCCAGCAGCCACAGCAGGGTGGCAATCATGGCACCCGGCCAAACGGCGCTGAACTTCATCGGCCGATTCGGTCCGAAGAAGTACAGCAAACCGGCTACGAACACGATCGTGATCAGAGCAATCAGATAGCGTAGGAGCACGGTTGCGAGGGCCACTCTTCCCCGCAAGTCGGGTCCGCCTACCCACTCGATGAACATCGTTTGCGCGCGACTTCCAAAGAGGATCAGCAGCGACGCAGCCACTGCGGGTATGGCTACGATTAGTACTAGCAAAGCGGCCATGCCGCGCTGTTTCAGGAACGGTCTGCCGGACGGCAATCGATAGGCTGCCTGGAAGCCTTCCATGAGACTCATCATGGCTCCGGACGCCGCCCAAATCGAAAATACGGTAGCCACGAACAGGAGCCAAATGGGCCTTTGTCCGCGCACTGCAAACTCGTATTTCACGAGATCTTCGGAGCCGGGCGGGACCACTTCGAAGAGGAATTCCGACAGCACGCGCGACACGGACTCCGCATTCGCCTGAACGAGAATCGCGGTTAGCGAGGTGATTACCGGGAAGAATGAAGTGAGGGCCGAATACGCCGCCCCCTTGGCAATCCCGAGGAAATTGTCTTCGTAAGCAGCCACCAGCGTGCGCCGCAGCAGACTCCAGAATTGCACCCATGCGCCGGCCTGCACAGTGTAAAAACGGGGGGTATCGACGGAGGCCACTCAATCCCACCCGCCGAGCTTGGCTTCCAGTTCCGCCCAGCGAGTGTACAGCCGATTCGCCTCCGCCTCCGCAGCGAGCACGGCCTCATAGCGCGCATGCATCACGGCTGCGTCGGACGCCTTTGCAGGATTTTGCAGCTCCTGTTGTGCCGCTTGGAGCCTCGCATCCGCTACCACGATCTCACTCTCGATGCGCTCCCATTCGCGAGCCTCGAGGTACGTCAGCTTGCGAGCATTCGCCTTCACTTTCTCCGCCGCATTCGCAGCAGTCGGCTTCGCCTTTCTTGCCTCGGAACGCTGCCGCGCCAAGTCCTGCTCCCACTGTTCGCAATCGGCGTACAGGCCCGCGTTGCCCATGCCGTCCAGGCCTAAAATGTTGGTCGACACCCGATCCAATAAATAGCGATCATGGCTCACTAAAACGAGCGCGCCTGGAAAATCGGTGAGGCTGTCTTCCAGCACCTCCAGAGTGGGGATATCAAGATCGTTGGTCGGCTCATCCATCAGCAGTACATCGGCTGGTTGCAGCAT
>JANXQZ010000164.1 GCA_025353235.1 Bryobacterales bacterium | reverse complement strand
ACCGGGCACGTGAACGTGATCTGGCAAGGCGACGCCAATTCCATTTGCCTGCGCGCATTCCAACTGGCTTGCTCTCCGGCTCGGATATTGAACGTCACTGGCGTGGAGACGCTATCCGTGCGCTGGATTGCGGAGCGCTTCGGAGCCTTCTTCGGCGTCAAACCAATCTTCGAGGGCAGTGAATCAGAGCATGCACTATTGAACAACGCGGCACTCTGCAATCAGCTTCTAGGACCGCCAACTTTCAGCCCGCAGGAGATGATCGGGATGGTGGCGCAATGGATCGGAGTCAACGGCCCTACCTACAACAAGCCGACCCACTTTGAAGCCCGCGACGGGGCATTCTAATGGACTGGCGAGCTCGCCTGCGTGCGGGCACGGCGATCCCCGCGCATCCGCTGGCGTTGACCGCTGAACGAAAGCTGGACGAACGTCGGCAGCATGCGCTAACTCGCTACTACATCGATTCGGGCGCGGGCGGAATCGCAGTGGGGGTTCACACAACACAATTTGGAATCCGCGATTGTGGGCTCTTGGCACCGGTGCTGCAACTGGCAACCGACGCTGCAGGGGAAAGCGAAATCATCAAGGTCGCTGGCGTCTGCGGACCCACTAGACAAGCGCTAGAAGAGGCTGAACTGGCGGCCAGCTTGGGCTACCACGCGGGCTTGGTGAGCCTCTCAGCGCTGGGGCACGCTTCCATTGACGAACTGATAGATCATGCGCGCGCTGTCGGCAAGGCGATTCCGCTATTCGGATTTTATTTGCAACCTGCGGTAGGCGGGCGCGTGCTGCCTTACTCGTTCTGGCGGCGCTTCGTGGAACTCGAGAACGTGGTGGCGATCAAAGTCGCGCCCTTCAATCGGTATCAAACGTTAGAGGTCGTGCGGGCCGTGGCGGAATCCGGAAGAGCGGGGGAGATCGCGCTGTACACCGGCAATGACGATCACATCGTTCTCGATTTGCTGTCGCCCTGGTTTGTTGGCGGACTGCTCGGCCATTGGGCCTTCTGGACCTCTAGTGCCGTGAGCATGTTGGAGCGACTCACCGCGATCAAACTCGGAGGGTCCATGCGGCCCGATTTGCTGGCGCTGGCGGATCAAGTCACAGATGCGAATGCGGCTGTTTTCGATGCTGCCAATGGGTTCCGAGGCTGCATCCCCGGCATTCATGAAGTGCTGAAGCGCCAGGGGCTCCTGGCTGGGCGTTGGTGCCTGGATGAGCAGGAAGAGTTGTCGCCTGGGCAGATGGAAGAGATTGACCGGGTTTGCCGCATGTACCCATGGCTATCAGATAGTACTGGCTAGAACTGAAGGGTCTGGCTACTCAACGGGAACGCGGTCATACTGAGTCTGCCGTGAACGTCTCCCAAGCCGAAGAAACCCGCGTCTCGATTTTCGATAACAATATATTTCGCGAGAAGTTCAATCGCAAGTGGTTCGACTTCGAACACACTCTTGCGGCGAATCCGCTCTTCTCGCTGGAGCGCCTGGTGGCGCTGGCAAAACTAACAGCCAAGCTGCGTCCGCACGATTTGTATTTCGATAAGGGCGCATCGCGCATCGGCCAGCGCTGGAACGAGACGCCGGCGTGCGATCTTCCAATCGAAGAAACGATTCGGAAGCTCGAACAAGAAGGCGCGTGGATCGTGATGAAACATGCCGAGCTCGACCCTGCCTACGAGAGCATTATCCATCGCACGATGAGCGAAGTGCTGGAGCTGACCGGACGAGAGATGGAACGAAAGGTCAAGTTCGCCGAGATCATTCTGTTTGTCACTTCGCCCAAGCGGCTGACGACTTACCACATCGATCGCGAATGCAATTTTGCTGCGCAGATCCGAGGCAACAAGACGATTTACATGTTCGACCGAGAGGATCGCGACGTGCTCACGGAACCTGAGATCGAGCGCTTTTGGGCCGTGGATAACAACGCTGCGGTCTACAAGCCGCACTTGCAGGATCGAGCCGAAGCGTTCCTGCTTCGCCCGGGCAATGGCATTCACATACCGGTAAACTGTCCGCACTGGCTGCAGAATCACGACAATGTATCCATCACCGCCAGCCTGAATTTCAAATTTAAGGATGCGGTGCTGGGGAACGTTTACCGGGCGAACCATGCGATTCGCAAGCTGGGGATTAATCCGCTTCCGCCGGGGAGATCGGCTTCCCGCGACGCAGTGAAGCGAGTGCTGCTTGGAGCGGGCATGGCTGTTTCGAACGCGGCTCCGAATTGGGTGCTTGATCGATTCAAGCATGGCATTCGTTAATTAACCGGCAAGCGACTTCGTTGATCTGCGCTGCTCAACCGCATCGAGTGGTCCACTTACAATTATTGATGAGAGGACCACCATGAAGCACCCCCCGCTCCGCCGCACCTTTCTCAAGTTCGCACCACTCACTCTGGCATTACCCAATGCCTCAGGTGCGACCACGCCTGACCAACCCGCTGTCTCAGCCGCGTTCCCCACTCAATCCCCTGATCTGGTGCGGGAGTTGGTGACAGTAGCCCACTTCAACATGAAGCGAATTCGCGAACTGGTGGAGGCTCGGCCAGCTCTCGCCAAGGCGTCTTGGGACTGGGGCTTTGGCGATTGGGAGACGGCGCTGGGGGCTGCTTCGCATATGGGTAATCGCGACATCGCCCTCTACCTGCTGGAAAAAGGAGCGCCTCCCACCCTCTTCTCAGCGACGATGCTAGGCGGACTGGACGCGGTAAAAGCGCTCATCGCGGCACATCCGGGAATACAGCGGGTGACGGGTCCGCACAGCATAAGCCTCCTATCGCATGCCAAGGCGGGAGGGGCTGCGGCTATCGACGTGTTGCACTACCTCGATAATTTGGGTGGCGCGGATGGGACACCTTCCGCCCCGATTACCGAGGAAGAGATGCTGGCCTTGGCGGGGTCGTACACCTTCGGCGTTGGACCCGCCGAACGTGTCGACATCTCCATGAGTAAAGGTCAGTTGCTCTTCACTCGCGCGGGAACGATGGGGAAACCGCTGTTCCCTCTGGGGGAGCGGGTGTTCTACCCGGCGGGATCGAGCGCTGTCCGAATCCGGTTCAGTGGAGCTGCGGCCGACATGTCCCTTGCGGTGCACGATCCAGACTTGGTGCTAACTGCCCGTCGCCAAGTCGGGAAGTGATCGTTATTTTTTATCTTTATTCTGAGAGATCGATTGGGCGAATGAGTTTGCCACCTGAGCCTCATTCCGAGCCACTTCATAGTAGGCGGCCCGCAGCAACTGATCCTTGCGGTTCAATAGCGTCTCGCGGATGTTCTGCCGCACTCTCGGGTCACTTAGCTCGCGCTGGCCAGCGGGCTCCTTCGAGATCACTTTCAAAACACGGTAGCCTTCCGTCGTATGAATGATGGGCGTAACCTGCCCCGGCGGCATCGCCATCACGGCTTTGCGCAACTCCGCGTTCGCTTGTTCCAGCGCGGACTCCGCAACGGAGCCCAGGTCGCCGCCGTTCTGAGCCGTGGTAGGATCTTCGGAAAAATTCTGCGCCAGCAATGTGAAATCTTCGCCCTGCTTCAGGCGTGCAACGATGTTTTCGATTTTCTTCCTAGCCTGCTCTTCATTCTGCGCCTTGTCGTTTTTTAGATTCCGCACCTTCGCGTCGGGCATGGAAGTAACTAGAATCTGCGCCATGTGAACCGTCGCCTCGGGGAAATTAAAATTAGGTTTGTTGGCCGTATAGAAATCGGTTACGTCTTTTTCGGTAATTGTAATGTGCGAAGTGATCTCCTTATTGAAGAGTTTTTGAATGCTGAGATCTTGTCGAAGTTGGACCCTCAAATCGTCTGCCGACATCTTGCGGGCTGCAAGCTGCCTCTGAAACTCCTCTTGCGTAAAAGGCGATTTCAACTCCGTGTATTTTGCGTCCACGTCCGCATCGGTAGCCATGAGCCCCAGCTTTTCGGCGCGCTGCAGCATGATCTGGTTATCAATCAACGTCCGCAGCATCTCCAATTTTTGGATCAGCATTTGGTCGTCGCTCGGGCGGTCGCCGGAGGCCATGAATTGCGATTGATACTGCTTGTCCAAGTCAGCAAACGTGATCACGCGGCTATTCACCGTGGCCGCGACGTTGTCCGATGCCGCATGTTTGCAGCCTGAAAAACAAAAGCACAGCAGCGCGCCGGAAGCCAATGCGAAGAAGCGGATCATTCGGTTGATGCTCTTATTCTAGCGTGGCTTCGGTGCGCTATCTTGTGTGTTGCGAAAGCAACTGATCGTGGTCACTCTGTTTGTGCTGGCCTTGCGATTGCCTTTTCTCAACCAGGCAATACAGGGCGACGATCTCTATTATCTATACGGAGCGGAGCATGCGCAGGTGGAACCCCTGCACCCTACGCATGCGAAATATGCCTTTCTCGGCCAAGTGGTGGATATGCGAGGGCATCCGCACCCGCCTCTCGACTCTTGGTATCTCGGTGGCTTGCTTGCGATTTTTCGAGAGGTCTCTGAGATCCCGTTCCATGCCGGCTACATTCCGTTTTCTATGATCGCAGCTTGGTCCGCTCTGGCTTTAGCGAGGCGTTTCAGTCCCTTTCCACTGGCTGCGACGCTTCTGTTTCTAGTCACGCCCGCCTTCGTGGTGAATGGCAATTCGCTGGAATCGGATGTGCCGTTCGCGGCTTTCTGGCTGGCTTCGGTAGCTCTGTTCGTGGCGGCGGTGGATAGGCGCTCCCGGCCCCTCTTGGCGGCTTCCGCGATTGCGATGGTGGGGGCAGCAATGACGGCCTATCAGGCTGTCATCCTGGTGCCGATCCTGCTGCTGTATGGGCGTAAATGGAAGTTGGCCTGCCTTACCGCTTTCGTAGGCCCCGCAGTGATTGGATTGTGGCAAATCTATGAGCGGTCTACCAGTGGCGAGTTGCCTGTTGTCGTGCTGGCGGGTTACATGCAGACTTACGGGCTGCAGGCGTTCGCTCAAAAGATAAAAAACGCCGCTGCCCTCACGGGCCATTTAGGGTGGCTTGTGTTTCCGCTGCTGCCGCTGGTCGGCTTGCGTCATGTTCGGTACGGCATGGCGGCGCTCGCGTTGCCTGTAGTTGGGGTAGCGGCGTTTTTCGATCCCAGTCCTTTATTCTGGGGGTCCATCGCTGCGGGCTTGCTTATCCTGCTTTATTGTCTCCACCATCTAAGCGACTTTCTCTCTCAATGGATCCTGCTATTCTTCGCAGCGGCTCTCATTATCTTTTTCGCAGGCTCTGCGCGCTACCTCCTGCCCATCGCACTCCCGCTCGCGATTCTCGTCAGCGCGCGATTGAGTCGGCGCTGGTTGTACTCGGGTGTGGCCTGCGGACTGGCACTCTCGCTTTGTTTGGCTATCGTCAACTATCAGCACTGGGACGGCTACCGGCAGGTCGCCCGTTCTCTGAATCAGGACATTCAGACCAAACGGGTCTGGATCAACGGTGAATGGGGGCTGCGATTTTATCTGGAGTCTGCAGGGGCGCTGCCGCTGCTGCAAAATCAGCCTGTGCATCCAGGTGAAATGGTGGTTTCGAGCAGCCTCGCCTACCCTTTGAACGTCACAACCGCGGGAGGCGTACTTGCCACGGTAGCGGAGCGCGAAATTACCTCGGCGATACCACTCAGATTAGTCGCGCTGAATGGGCGCTCCGCCTACTCGACCACGCTGTTCGGCCTGCGCCCTTTCGATATCTCAACGGGGCCGATTGACCGCGTTCGTGCCGAGATCGTAATCGAAAGAAAGCCCGAGATGGAGCGCCTTCCCATGAACGCGCCAACATCGGGGCGGCAGATCGTAAGCGGCATTTTCGACATAGAAAACGGGCAATGGCGATGGATGGGAAAGAAGGCGATCTTGCTTCTGAAATCTCCTGCGGGCCCGGCTCCGCTGATCGTGCGATTCTTCATTCCACCCCAAGCACCGGCTCGAACCATGACAGTGTTCGTTGGCGAGACACAGGTCGCTAGCCGAACTTATTCAGCGCCGGGAGCGTACACTCTGACCACCAATCCGATTCGTTTCCAGACCGCGAGCACGACCATCACGATCATTGTAGATAAGACATTTTCAGTGGCGGGCGATGCTCGCGAACTTGGCATCATTTTGTTAGAGGTGGGCTTTTAGCGAGGTCAGGCATGGGTTCGCCTCTTTGCATCCTGATCGGCACCACTCCCGCCCATACGGTTAATGCATAATCCTCTTCGTCGTCTATAGGTCCGCCTGTGCGCACTTTGGCCGATACTTCTTCGAGCGGCAGGGCGAGCACGCTAGTCGCTTTCAATTCTTGGTCGGTAGGCGGACGCACTTCGTCCCACCGACCCGGAACAACGTGGTTCGTAAAGCGGCGGAGCGCTTCGGTTTTTTCAGCGGTATCTGTGACCGGCCGCGCCTTGCCGAGAACTACCACGGAACGGTAGTTCATGGAATGATGAAACGCAGAACGGGCAAGCACCAAGCCATCCAGCAGGGTTACCGTAAGGCAGACGTCGATGCCGCCGTCGAGCGCGCGCAACATGCGGCTGGCGGCCGAACCGTGGAAATAGATCTGATCGCCCGAGCGCACGTACCCGGTAGGAATGACGTAAGGCTGACCTTCCACGGCAAACCCGACGTGGCAGACGAAACCCTCATCGAGAATCGAGTAGACTTGAGCCTGATCGTAGACGCCGCGCTTGGGAAGGCGTTTTACCTGCGTGCGCGGCGTAGGAATGAAATTGTCCATCGTGTCTACTGTAGCTGAAGCCTTATGAACGCTCCTCAAAAGCGATATTGACGTGTTGGTAGAGTTCGAACCAGGGCGCGTTCCCGGTTATTTCGGTCTTGTTGGAATGGAAATGGAGCTCTCCGGGATGCTCGGCCGTAAAGTCGATTTGCGCACGGCTGGCGAACTCAGCCGGTATTTCCGCAGTGAGGTCCTTGCGAAAGCCGCCGTTCAGTATGAAAGACAGTGACAGCGCCCGTGTCCGCCACATGCTCGACGCTGCGCGCGAAGCTCTTTCATTCATTGAAAACCGTACCAGCGCTGACCTGACACACGATCGGACGCATCTCGCAATTTTGAGCAGCCAGCTGGAGCTTCGCTAAAGATTGAGTCAGCTCTCGTTTTAAGGATCTTCAAATCTTACGATCCTGAAGCTCTCGCCCATCGACGTTTTCGAGGCAAGCCACCAGCCTGCTATTGGGATCCAACCAAGTTCCTCGAGCCAGCGAGGAACTCGGAACCGGGATGTTAGGTCTCGACATTTTGATGTAGAATGTGGCATGAACACGATGGTGCAAAAATGTTTCCAGTTTGTGCTCGTGATTCCGGAATGAGCTCAGTCGCATGACACACTGGGAAGAGCCAACACGAATGGCACTGCTTTGCTGACGCCAAGTTCCATCATGGTTCCGCTCCGCGACTGCGGATACCACCCAGATCTCCTCCGAACAAATTTTCTTCTTGGAGAGGACCTGACGGTGCCACTTGTGGGATTCGCCCAGCCTCCAGCGGACTCCCGCTCGGCGTGCGTGGCCGTCCTTTCAGCAACGAGCGGCCCTCGTGCAGCAGTGGAGGCTTGCAGGCCCCTTGGAACGCCCCTGGTCTTCGTCTGCTTGCAGGACACTCTTCAATGGTGGAAGCAGGGCGCCAAGTCGGCGGAATATTTAGTTAGCATTCCAGCTGAAGGTGTTGAGCGGTTCTTCCAAAGCCGCAAAAGTGACTTTTCGCCCGAAGCAATTTACCGGGCGAAGACCTGGGGGCGTTTCCAAACGGCTTACCAGCTCACCTTCGTTGACCTGGGACTGATGCCCCTTGTCGAAGAACAAGTCGGCAAGTCCCTTGGGGGCTTAATTGAACGCAACGTGTCCGATCTGAAAGCTCGGCTTGGGTGGGGCGAGGTCACGAGCGAAAAGGGTCAGTGGCTGCTACAAACGGTCTTCTGGCTAGTGTCAGCAAAGATCCTACGTGACAAACGGGTCGAACAATTTGAGCACCTGAACCTAAATGATGTTGAAGAGGTCTTCGAGCGGCTAGCGAGGCACTACGGTACGAAGCCTCTTGTAGCAGGATCAAAGAGAAACCTTGATGCCCTGCGCGAATCTGCCAGCAACGTCAGCCGTTTTAGCAGTCTAGCTCTGACCACGACCGAAGCACTGGCTTACGTCTACGAGAACACGCTGATTTCCAGGGAGACGCGGACTGCCCTCGGGACACACAATACGCCGTCGTTCCTCGTTGATTATGTCGTCGGCAAACTTGCCGACTGGGTAAGGGAAATTCCAGTGAATGAAAGAAGTGTGTATGAGCCAGCATGCGGCCACGCGGCTTTCCTTGTCTCCGCGATGCGATTGTTGACAGAGTTGCTGCCCGCTGACCAAACAACCCCTACCAGCCGTGGGTTATACCTAAGAAACCGCTTGCACGGTACCGACATTGATACCTTCGCTCTTGAGTTAGCTCGCTTGTCGCTGACGCTAACGGACATTCCGAATTCTGATGGGTGGGATTTAGAACCGCAGGATATGTTTCTTGATGCGAGGCTTGCTGAGCAGGCACGGAGAAATACTATACTGCTCGCAAACCCGCCGTTTGACAGCTTCACGCCCGAAGAAAGGCGGTCCTATCAGGAAAAGAAATCCCCTGTGCGGTTCCTCAATAAAAGCGCCGAAACGCTATGGCGGACGCTGCCCCTACTCCCCGAAGGCGGCGTTTTCGGGTTCGTGCTTCCGCAGGCTATCCTGCACAGCGACAACGCCAGCTCTATTCGCGAGTTCTTGGCCCGCGAGTGCGAGTTAAAGGAAATGTGTCTCTTTCCTGACAAGGTGTTCAAGTTTTCTGACGTGGAATCGGTGATTATACTTGGCCGGCGTAAGAGAGTAAGCGGACGGAACCATGTTCGCTATAACCGTATTCGCGAGCATGAACTCGACCGCTTCCGATCAAACTATACCGCCTCGACGACACGACCTATCCGCCAATCACGATTCTCAGTTGACCCGTTATTTTCCTTCCGCATTCCTGAACTGGAAGAAGTTTGGATCGCATGCGCCAACAATCCGACCCTCGCCGATGTGGCGTTGACCGGGCAAGGACTTTCCTATCGAGGGAAGGATCTCCCGTCCGGGAGCACAACGTACTCGGAGGAGCGTTTCGACGGCAGCCATGCGGGCTTTGTGCTTTTTAACCATGACGTGAACTTGCATGAATTACCTAGGCGCTACTCGATGAGCTTGGACCCGGCAGTGGTTGGTCCAAAAAGAACGGGGGCTTCAGTGGGCACTCCCCAGATACTCCTTAATTATGCTCCCGCAAGCCGTGGTCCCTGGCGACTGAAAGCGCTAATCGACAGAGCGGGGCACCCTGTTACAAGCCGATTCATTTCAGTACGCCCAACCTCATCACACTCAATGGAGGCCCTTTGGGCTATCCTCAATTCGCCAGTCGCGAACGCATACGCCTATTCGCATCTGGGTAAGCGCGACAACCTTGTC
>JANXQZ010000162.1 GCA_025353235.1 Bryobacterales bacterium | reverse complement strand
ACGGCCCCTACAGCACCTATTTCGGGGCCTGGCAGGCCGCGACCTTGGTGCTTGACCTGGTGGATTTGGGCTATACAGGGACCATCATCAAGGACGCCACGGACTCAAACAGCCGATCTTGCAAAACATAGAGATTGGCATAGCTCCAATAATTGGAGATCTCTCGTTGATCGTGCCAACCCATGACATCGCGGGGGTCCGAACCTGGAGTGCAGTTTGGAGCCGGAGGTTTGCAGGTGCTGCCCGGCTTGAAGGTCAAGAAAGACTGGGCCAGGAACCCATCCATGGCACCTTGATTGATATCGGCTTGCGCATTGGACCAATTATGCGGCCCGCCCCTGTTCACATCGTTGGTGTCGTGAAAAGGCTGGATACAGGGGCCGCCGCTTGGGTCAGCAATACAGACCCCGCTGGGCCTGCCTTCGGCGTTTGGATAATTCCCGAAGTAGTGGTCAAAACTCCGGTTCTCCTGCATGACGAAAATGAAGTGCTCGATCTTCTCGAGACCCGGCGGAGCCACCACCGTAAGGGCGGTCTTGGCCTTGGGAGGCGCGAGAAAAAGCGAGAGCACGAAGGCTAATGGCACAAGTCCGCAGAGAGCAGTCAGAAGAACCCTAGGGCGCATAGGTAAACAAACACCGGGTTCTGAGGGGAGTTTCGGTGAGATCAAGGCGCTGCGGCCACGCCCAGCATAGTTGATTCCTCATACGGTTGACGATAAGATTGTCGCAGGTTTTACACTTCAGGAACCTCAGGACCATGCGGACCATTATATTACTTACGTGCCTTGTCGCCATTACCAGCACTGCGACTGCTATGCGTCAGATGCAGTTCGCGCTCAGGTTGATTTTCTAGGTACGATGCGCTTGCTGAAAATTCTTATTTCGCTTTCGCTGCTGACGCCTATGTCGGCGAGCGCTCAACGGCGCGGTGGATTCAATACGCGGGAGTTCCTTGGGCTCGGTCCTGCTCCGGACCCGGTTGCCGCCGAGCGCGGAGAAAAGCTATACGCTCCCAACTGCGCTTTCTGCCATGGTGCCAAAGCCAATGGAGCCGAGGCTCCCGACTTGGTTCGTTCCGCTCTCGTGCTGCATGACGAAAAAGGCGAGCTAGTCGGCCCGGTTCTGCTCAAGGGTCGGCCTGAAAAAGGGATGCCGGCGTTCGCCTCGTTCACTGCGGCGCAGGCATCGGATATCGCTGCATTTCTCCACATGAGGATTGAACTGGCAGCCAATCGCGGTTTATATAAAGTGCTGGACGTGGTCACCGGAAACGCCCAGGCGGGCGAAGCCTATTTCAACGGCGTGGGAGGCTGTAAGAACTGTCACTCGGCGACAGGCGATTTGGCTCACATCGCGGCTAAGTTCTCGCCGCCTGACCTGCAGGCGCAGTTTCTTTATCCAGGTGCATCCACGCGGTTCGATGGCAGCGGAGCACGGGCCGCTCCCGCGAAGGTCACGGTCACTTTGCCATCGGGAGAAAAAGTAGCCGGTACGCTGAAGAGACTCGACGATTTCAATGTCTCCCTCTATGACTCTCTAGGAAGTTATCGTGCATGGCAGCGTAGCAGCGGGCTCAAGGTAGAAGTGGAGGATCGTCTAGTAGTGCATCGCAAAATGCTGGACACGTATGCCGACGCTGACATCCACAACTTGCTGGCTTACTTGGTAACGCTTAAATGAAAATTTCGCTGGTGCTCGCAATGGCTCTGCTGACGGGCGTCTCAGGCGCGCAGACGCTCAACCCGGCCGCACTTCTCAAACTCCCAACCGATACGTGGCCGACTTACAACGGCGATTATTCAGGAAGGCGGCACAGCCCTCTCACGCAAATCAATTCGTCCAACATCGGATCGCTTGCGCTCTCGTGGATGTATCGCGTGAACGTCGGAACGCAACGGGGCGTGGGCAACATTCAGATCAAATCGACTCCGCTGGAAGTAAACGGGATCCTGTACTTCACCGTTCCCGATCATGTGTTCGCCAATGACGCGCGCACCGGCGAGGAACTTTGGCATTACGCCTGGGTGGATAAGGGCGGGCACTTGGTCGGCAATCGCGGAGTTGGCATGTACGGCAACTGGCTGTACTTCATGGCACCCGACGGCTGGTTCATTTCGCTGAATGCCAAAGACGGAAAAGAACGCTGGAGGAAGAAGGTCGCCGACGAGAAGATGCAGTACTTCACAACGATGGCCCCGATGGTGGTGGGCAACCATATCATCGTAGGCGTGGGCGGTGACGCGATGGACGTCCCTGGCTTTCTCGAATCGAGAGACCCGGAAACCGGCGACGTGCAATGGCGCTGGAACAGCGAACCCAGAGTTGGCGAGCCCGGCGCGGAAACGTGGCCGAATAAGAGCGCGATGGAGCACGGCGGCGGCATGACCTGGCTGCCCGGAACCTACGATCCAGAGTTGAACTTGCTCTACTGGGGAACCGGGAATCCCAATCCTGTGTTCGCTGCCCAAGGCCGCAAGGGCAGCAATTTATGGACATGTTCCATCGTTGCGCTGAACCCCGACACTGGCAAGCTGGCATGGTATTTTCAAGCCTCGCCGCACGATTCGCATGATTGGGATAACGTGGAGACTCCGGTCCTATTCGACGGCGAGTTCAACGGACAAAAGCGCAAGATGCTTGGGCAGGCGGCGCGCAATGGCTACTTCTTTGTGCTGGATCGCACTAACGGGAAGAACTTGGTTTCGGCACCTTTTGTGGGAACGAACTGGTCAAAGGGCATCGACGAGAAAGGTCAGCCCATTCCCGATCCGAAGAAGGAGCCGCAGGTTGATGGCTCTCTACTGAACATCCCAGGCGGCGGGGGGACCAACTGGATTCCTCCCAGCTTCGACCCGGAAACAGGGCTCTTCTTCGTGAACGCGACCAAGGGTTACGCGCTTACATACCTCACCGATACCGACGAGCGGCCCGAAGGGTACGGCGGGACGGGGCACGGACTCTGGTCGGTTCCGGTGCTGGAAGCGATCGATTACAAGACGGGCAAAATTCGCTGGAGTCATGAATATGCGACTCGCGCCAGCGGCGGACTGGGTGGGCCTGGCATCCTAACGACTGCAGGCAAGCTGCTTTTCACCGGTGACCCCGCAGGGAACCTGATCGCTTACGATCCGGCGAAGGGCGGCATTCTTTGGCATTTCCCGATGCTTTCTTCCCTGAGCAACGGTCCGATGACGTATGAACTGGACGGGCAACAATTCCTTGTGGTCGGCGGCGGCGATATCCTGTACGTGTTCAAGCTACTGCGATAACACCTACCCTTGTTATCCTGGAACAGCCAGGCCATGCCAATTTATCAAGTAATTGTTTTAGCGCTCATCCAGGCCCTCACTGAGTTTCTGCCGGTCAGCAGTTCCGCCCACTTGGCCCTCGCGCCATGGCTGTTCCACTGGAAAGATCCCGGTCTCGTCTTCGATATCGCCTTGCATGTGGGAACGCTGGCGGCCGTACTCATCTACTTCTTCAAGGATTGGCTGCAAGTGCTCGCCTCAGGCTTCGGCATGCGCTTTGGTCATGACCGGGAACTGAGCCGCAATCCCCGGCTGCTCTGGTATCTCGTGCTCGGAACCATACCGATTGGCATCGCGGGCCTCCTTTTTGGCAAGCAGGCCGAGACCACTTGGCGCAATCCATACCTGATCGGCGGCATGCTGATCGGCGTTGGCCTGCTGATGTGGGCGGCGGAGCAAATGGCGACCGCCCGCAAGGACATCGGTCAAATCACCATGGCCGACTCCCTGGTGATCGGCGCAGCACAAGCGCTGGCCGTCGTTCCAGGCACGTCACGCAGCGGCATTACGATTACCGCCGGCTTGTTCCAAGGTCTGGATCGCGAGACAGCCGCGAGGTTTTCATTCCTGCTCTCCACTCCAGCGATTCTTGCCGCAGCCGCCAAGGGAGTCTACGATCTTCGCAAACACGGTGGCATTCCGCATGAAATGCAGATCCCGTTTTTGGTGGGGATCGCAGTCAGCGCGATCGCGGGCACGGCGGTGATCGCGTTCTTCCTCCAATACCTGCGGCGCAATAGTCTGATGCCGTTCGTTTACTATCGCGTGGTTTTTGGCATAATAGTAATCGCTCTGGCTTATTTTTTCCGCTTCACTGCGGAATGAGATTATTGGGTCCCACTCGCTTTAATCGACTGAACGAAGCCGTCGCATTGGTGTTTCTATTCGCCGGCCTATCGCTGACGCTGAGTTTAGTCTCGTATTATCCACAAGATCCATCTTGGGACTCGGTTTCTGGCTTGACGAAACCGCACAATCTGATCGGGCCGGCGGGCGCTTTCATCTCAGACCTGTGCATCCAGTTTCTAGGGCTGGCAGCGTTCGGTTTGCCGATTCTGCTCTGGGCGCTTGCCTGGAAATGGGTCCGCTCTCAGCCGATCGGCGCGAGCTTCGCCAAGGTTGTGGGCGCGCTGCTCCTGATCGCTGGCTTGTGTACTGCCTTGGCTCTTGGTCCAGGGTTTCGACCGTGGGGAGGGCAACTCGCTCCCAGCGGCGTCATCGGTTTGATGCTGGCGGAATATGGGGTTGTACGCCTGAATCTGGCGGGCACGTGGCTGTTCACAGTGATGGCGATCATCCTCTCGATGTACTTGCTTTCCCGCTTCTCGGTGGCGAACGCGGTGGCTTGGGCCGATGGTCCGCGCCGGATGTTAGGCCGATGGGGCAACCGCTTTGCAAGATGGCGCGAGGCGCAGCGGCAGGCAGCCGAGGAGAAGGCGAGGGTCCGCGCTGAACGAAGAGCCGCGAAAACTGGCCAGCCTGTGACGCCCCAGCCTGCCTTGAAGCGGCCTAAGCCAGCGGCAGATACTCCGCCTTGGGACGTCTCGCCGGTGGGGCACATGGAAACTGCCGAGGACGAGATTCCTATTCAAGAGTTGGAATACGAACCGCCTCGCCCAGCGCCCATTTACATTACGCCGATTCCTCGTGAAGAGCACCGTCCGGTTGACGCCACGCCCGTGCCCGCCGAATCGCGCGAGATCCGCGAGTATCATCTGCCACCAACGGACCTGCTGAACGAACCGCCCGCGAAGAGCGCCTACGATTCGCTCGAGCTGAAAGAGATCGCCATCAAAATCAAGTCGAAGCTTGAAGAGTTCAACGTGCTCGGCAATGTTGTACAGATTAATCCGGGTCCGGTTGTCACCACCTTCGAGTTCAAGCCCGAAGCAGGCATCAAATACAGCCGCATCACTACTCTTAACGATGATTTGTGCTTGGGCTTGCAGGCCGAGTCCATCCTGATTGAGCGCATTCCGGGGAAGCCGACCGTCGGGGTGGAGGTGCCCAACTCGCGCCGCGAAGTAATCAGCTTGCGGCAGATTCTGGAATCGGAGGAGTTTCAGAGTTCGCAATCGCACATGACCATCTGCCTGGGGAAAGACATCAATGGGCGCATTAAGGTGGCGGCGCTGGAGTCCATGCCTCACCTCCTGATCGCTGGCTCCACCGGATCGGGAAAGAGCGTGATGCTCAACTCGCTCATTATGTCGATCCTTTACAAGGCGACCCCCGATGAGGTTCGCATGATTCTGGTGGATCCGAAACGGCTGGAGATGGGCCTCTATGAAGGGATTCCGCATCTGCTGACGCCAGTGATCACGGACGCAAAGAAGGCCACCTATGCGCTGCGAAACGCGGTGATTGAGATGGAGCGGCGGCTTAAGCAACTGGCAGCTCAGGGGGTCCGCAACATCGACCAATATAATCGCAAGGTCAAGCAGTTGCAGCAG
>JANXQZ010000056.1 GCA_025353235.1 Bryobacterales bacterium | reverse complement strand
GCCAACCACCCTTCGCTCCCGAATAGCCAGTATGATTCCGAGAACCCAGTCGCGCTTCTCCTGAGTGAAGGGAATCCGTACCTCACGGTCCTGGTAGCGCAAAACCGTTGCAGCATTCGGGCGCCGTACTCGACGCATGTTTCTCACCGGATGGGACGACCACCCTTACCGCTTCGGACGAGCCACTCTTGGATCGTAGGGTACCCGTCGATCTGAATTGAGCCCGGAACGACAGGCCTGCGGTCACTTGTTGTGGGCTCGTCAAGCGGCTGACACGTCGGCTCGTCTCCAGCACTCCCTGGAGATCGCAGTATTGCCGAAAATAGCCCCTCCACAAGGTCAATGCCGTGCGCGCGTGCGTGACGGAGCGTAAAGACATCAGTTTCGTCAAGGTAGCAATGATCTAGCCGGTCTTGGCCAAGAATGGTAAACATCCGCGTCACGTCATGATGAATCACTTCAAGCTCATCGAGGTCTGTCATGAAGATCGCGCCTTTTTTCTTCGAATTGTGAATCACCACCTGGCGAGACTCCTGAAGTGAGATTATGCGCGAATCCGTAGAGCAGACGTGCTGTCCGAGGGTACTCTTTCCAGCCGCTTGCGGCCGAGCAAGATTAAATACTTAACCGCCATGGAGACGCCACCCCTATCACACGTGATCGACCGCCGCAATGCTGATGCGAAAAATTTTTCCCCTCTCGGATTACAGACCGTGATCAGGATGGCTTGAACCGATAGCACGCTGACTTGGCGCTTTTTGAGTAGCAAGATGCGTCATTATGCCATCCAATTCTTCTACTAGGATCGACAACCACTCGTTCGAAGCCACGTCGTCGCGGCATATCAATGTCACTAAGGCGTGCAGGGCCTGCCAATCGCGAACGGAATGCTCTGTTGACTGCCCCATTGCTCAATCCTTTGCTTGATTCGCCTAGAAAACAGCCTCACCTTCAGCTCTTCAACTGCCGTCTTGGTGGATCGTGTTTAGAGGGCGCTAACTGTTGATATTTTTGGGGATGATAGAAAGAAGGATTGCTATTTATGCGTCAAAAACGATTTCAAAAGGGAAGCGTCCGCCCCCGCAAACACGGCAAGAACAAAGTCTGGGTCCCCCAGTGGTGGGAGGACGGACGGAAGAAGTCCAAGGTGCTGGGCCGCTGCACCACGATGGGCAAGAGCTGGTCAAACGGGAAGGTGGGCACGTTCGGTGCTTCCTATCTGGCGTGGGATCAGTACTTCGCATCCATGTACAAACCACCCCACCTGATTGCGATGTTCACGCTCGTGGGCGGTGCTGATTTTTATCAGGATTTCGCATATCCTGGTGGCATACCGAACCTGAGTTGGCCGGTGTGGATGGTGAAGTCGGCGCTTACCGGGAAGGCCGGTAGTCCGGAAGCCAAAGCCGTTCTTGCGGCGACCCTTGACAACCCCGCCGATTGGCTGCGTCAGCCGCCCGATGAGCGCGCCAAAGTATTCGCGCCGTTCCCCGCACAAGCCCGGGCTTACAAAGATTTCTACGCGCATCCAACGCACGATGCCTACTGGAAGCAGAGAGGTTTCTATAACCTCGATTCCTACGCGGCCATGAAAGACGTGCCCACGGTGTTCCTCACCGGCTGGTACGACTATTTCGCGGAGGGCGTGCTCCGCAATTTCGAAGTTCTCGTCAAGCAGCGGCATACTCCGCAGAAGCTGATCATCGGGCCTTGGCCGCACCCCACGGGCGAAGACACCTGCGGCGATGCGTACTTCGGTAAGGCGGCAGCAGTGGATCAACGTATGCTGATGGCCGATTGGTTCGATCACTGGATGAAAGGCGCGGAG